>JAKITG010000108.1 GCA_021648195.1 Flavobacteriaceae bacterium
ACGTATAAATAATACAACCTTAAATCTGCAAGAATTTCCTGCTATCAAAGCCAAACTGCACGCCATTGTTGGCATTGCTCGATTCTCGATACTCACCATAACAAATGCTATGTTTGCGTGTCTCAAACCTGTGCCACACCAACACTAGCATACATTTTGACTTCTCGCTACAACCTGTCCGACCTTTGGCGGAAAACCCTTGCGGATTTAAGGTACAATAAAATAATATCTATAATGAAAAAAAATATCATTTTACTTTTTGTTTTATTGTTGTTTTTTCAGTGTAAACTAAAATCTACGCCAGAAATTGTTAAAACTGGTTTGATTGCAGATAGTGCAATGGTTGTTAGTGCTCGTCAAGAAGCTTCATCCATTGGTATTTCAATTTTAAAAAAAGGAGGAAACGCATTTGATGCCATGATAGCTACAGATTTAGCTTTAGTTGTTGCTTATCCTTTTGCAGGAAACATAGGAGGAGGAGGTTTTACTGTTTATCGCACAAATGATGGTAAAATAGGTTCTTTTGATTATCGTGAAAAAGCACCACTTGCAGCAACAAAAGACATGTATTTAGATGAAAATGGAGATGTAATTCCTAATAAGAGCATATTGGGAGCTATGGCAATAGGTGTACCAGGAACTGTTGCAGGATTATTTATGATTCATAAAAAATTTGGAACCTTACCCTTTTCTGAATTAATTCAGCCAGCTATTGATTTAGCTAAAAAAGGTGTTATTGTTACTAAAAGGCAAGAAAAAGGTATGAATAAATATCGAAAATTTTTTAAAGAAGCCAATCAACGAATAATATTTTTAGATAAATATTGGAAGGAAGGAGATACTATTAAATACTTAAAACTTGCTAAAACTTTTGAACGGATTCGTGATAACGGTAGGGATGAATTTTATAAAGGAAGAACAGCAGATATTTTAGTTAATTATGTGCAAAAATTGGGAGGAATTATAACTAAAGAAGATTTAGAAAAATATGAGGCAAAAGAAAGAAACCCTATAGTTTTTAACTATAAAAATACACGTATTATTTCTATGCCACCACCGTCAAGCGGAGGAATTTGTATCGCTCAAATTTTAAAAAGTATTGAACCATTTAAAATAGGTCAATACAGGCATAACTCTGTTAAGTATATACAATTAATAACCGAAGCAGAACGTAGAGTTTATGCTGATAGAGCTTATTTTTTAGGAGATCCAGATTTTAATGATATTCCAATAAACATTTTAAGTTCAGCTGCCTATAATAATAAAAGAATGCAAGATTTTTCTTGGAGTCAAGCAACAAATTCATCGGATGTTTCCCATGGTAATATTGAAATTATTGAAAGTAATCAAACAACACATTATTCAATTATTGATCAATTTGGTAATGCAATTTCAGTTACCAATACATTAAATGGCGCTTTTGGTTCAAAAGTTTTTGTTGAGGAAGGTGGTTTTTTTCTTAATAATGAAATGGATGATCTAAGTGCAAAATCTGGAGAACCTAATATGTTTGGCTTGACAGGCACTAAAGTAAATAGTATTGAGCCTGAAAAACGTATGTTAAGCTCTATGACTCCAACAATAGTTGAACAAAATGGCAAATTGAAAATGGTATTAGGATCACCAGGAGGTTCAACAATTATCACTTCAGTACTACAAAATATTTTAAATGTAATTGAATATGATATGGGAATGCAAGAATCTGTCTCACAAACAAGGTTTCATCATCAATGGATGCCTGATGAAATAAAATTTGAATCTAATTTCGATACCATTTCTTTTACTGAATTAAGAAAAATGGGATATAAAATTAATCAAAGTGATTCAAAAATATTAGGGAAAGTTGATGCAATACTAGTTTTACCTGATGGTAGGCTAGAAGGAGGAGCAGATCCTCGAGGTGATGATAAAGCAGTAGGATTTTAAAATATTAGTTAGTAATTGTTGTAAATAAATAAAAAATAAAAATGATAAAATTAGATACTCTTGCTATAGGAGCGCACCCAGATGATGTAGAACTAAACTGTGGAGCTACTATTGCTAAAGAAATTTCACTAGGTAAGAAAGTTGGAATTTTAAATTTAACTCGTGGTGAATTAGGTACTCGTGGTTCTGCTGAGATTCGTGATAAGGAATCGGCTAAAGCTGCTAAAATTTTAGGAATAACGGTTAGAGAAAATTTAGCTTTCGCGGATGGTTTTTTTTTAAATGATAAAAAACATCAATTAGAAATTATAAAAGTGATACGTAAATATCAACCAGAAATTGTGTTGTGTAATGCTATTGATGATCGTCATATCGATCATAAAAAAGGAAGCGACTTAGTTAGTGCAGCTTGTTTTTTATCTGGATTGCGAAAAGTAGATACTGAAGTAGGAGGGAAGCTACAAGAAGCTTGGCGACCAAAACATGTGTACCACTATATACAATGGAAAAATATTGAACCCGATTTTGTAGTAGATGTAACAGGATTTATGGATAAAAAGATAGCAGCTGTAAAAGCATACAGTTCACAGCTATATGATTCAAAAAGTAAAGAGCCAGTCTCTCCAATAACCAGTAAAAACTTTTTAGATAGTATTGAATACCGAGCTAGAGATTTAGGAAGGTTGATAGGAGTTGATTGTGCTGAGGGATTTACTGTTGAACGGTATGTGGCTGTAAATAAATTAGATGATTTGATTTGAAACGTTTGATAAATAATACCTAATAATTTTTATTTTTTTATTTGAAGGAATGAGCAAATAGATTATATTTGCACCCGAATTTATCGCAAGATTCTTTCGTTAAAACAAATGGTGGTTGTAGCTCAGTTGGTTAGAGCATCGGTTTGTGGTACCGAGGGTCGCCGGTTCGAACCCGGTCTTCCACCCAAAAAAAAGCTCCTCTTTTATAGAGAGGCTTTTTTTGTGATTGAAGTTTAAATAAAATTGAAGGAGAGAGAATTTATGACCGTTGCAAAAGCTATTTTTATAAAGAAGTATGACGCTCGATAAAAATTTAACCCGCAGTAAACCTTTGTTTATGAGGACTTAAATTTTTAGAGAAGGAAGTAATTCGAAGTAAAAAAGCTTTAAATCTTAATTCTACTCAATATTGCAACGGTCTTAATTTATAAGTATTTTTTAGAGTAACCATTGTTTTTAATAGGTTATTTTACAATTATTATTCTAATCATTTAAGTTTGAATTCTTCTATAATATTTACTATTTTTGATGTATATTTGATAATAAACATGAGTGAATATAAATCTTTTAAATTTAGATGATAGATGAAAAATAGATGAAAGAATAGGAATTTTTTTCAATAAAATAACGACATAAAACCCAAAATTAAAATTTAAGAATGAGACATCAAACAATAAAGAAATTAAACCAAACCCTCCTCGTATTATTACTCATAATAAATTATACAGTATTAGCCCAACAAATAGAGAACCATACCAAAGGTGAGTTAGAAATTAAGGTAACTCCATTTGGTTTAAAGGGTAATGAAATTAATGTAGGTAAAGTTTTAGAAGACGGTACCATTCATTTTAATTGGCCAGAAATTAATGTCAATTCATATAATGGTAGTGAATTTTTTATGAGCTCTATAAAGAAAGTAGTTGGTATGGACTCTTGTGAAGAAAAGCAAATAGACCAAAATAATGATAGTATTAAAATAGTTAACACTGAGAGTTTATTTCTCTACAAATATGGACAACCAGTAGGGTTATTGTATCCAGCAACTCAAAAAGAATTAGAAAATAATGCAGGGTCAAACAGAACTACTAGTTTAGTGTTAGGTAGTATGATTTCATGGTTTTATAGTAATGGAGATGTTACATTCAAAGCCAAATGTACAGTAAATCAAGAATGGGAAAATAGTTATAATTTTAAAAAAGTAACAAACTACGAACTTAATTTTAAAAAAGGATGGAATATAGTTCAGCATACCTTGTTAGAAAAAGAAGATTGGAAAAGTGATACAGATCAAGGTAGCTTACCAAAAACAATAAGTAAAAAAACAATGATGACTATACCGTCTAATATCAATTGGTATCTAGAATATTGGGCAAATGATGAGTATTTAGAAATAGAACATCAGCTACTTAAACAAACACCAATAACAAAAAAACAGTTTGAAAATTGGATACCTAAATATCTAAGTAGTTTTAACCGTACAGATTACGAAATAGGAAAAAAATTAGAAAGAATTACTATAACAAATACTGCCAATCTCATTTTTGAAAAAGGTTTAAAAAAGATTGATATTACTATTATTGACTGTGCAGGAAGTGCCGAAGGTGCCAAGGCATATACTGCGATATTAAGCGTGTTAGGTACAGAATGGAAAGAGAATAGTAGTACAGGCTACCAAAGTTCCACCAAAATGGATGATATACCCGTCTTAATAGAATATAAAAAAGGAAAAATCACAACCCTAGATTTTAATTCAAATGGAAGGTTTTTAATACATGCCAAAGGAAATGAAATGAAACCAGATGAATTATGGAGTTACCTTAAAAAACTAGACATTGAAAAGTTAAGTAAATAAGAAGCTTTTATTTAGTATTTTTACTTTTTTAATTTTCACAAAAAAGTAAAATGACACTACCCAAATTTTTATTAGGTGATAATACCGATTGCCTAGACGATATCTTTATAGTTCATGCCGAGTACCCACAATTTATAATCAATTTAGTAAATGATGAGATAGAATGGTTAGATGATATTCAAGGAGATGAAGCTGAATTAGCAAATGAAGTAGCCGAACTTATTGATCTTGCTAGTAAGTTTTATGATAGAGAAATGAAACGGTATGAGAATTAAATCCTATTTTATTTAGTAAATGAGTACAGAAATACATCAAAAAATAAACCAGTTACGAGAAGAATTACGTCAGCATAATCACAATTATTATGTGTTGGATCATGCAGTAATATCAGATTATGATTTTGATGTAAAACTCAAAGAATTACAGGAATTAGAAAAAGAAAATCCACAATATTTTGATGCCAATTCTCCTACGCAGCGAGTAGGTGGAGGAATTACTAAAAATTTTGAAACGGTAACTCATAAAAACAGAATGTATTCCTTAGATAATTCTTATTCAAAAGAAGATTTACAAGATTGGGAAAAGCGTATTCAAAAAAATTTAGGTGATGAAAACCTAGAATATACTTGTGAGTTAAAATACGACGGAGCATCAATTAATTTGACATATAAAAATGGAAAATTGATTAATGCTGTTACACGTGGAGATGGTTTTCAAGGAGATGATGTTACAATTAATATCAAAACCATTAAATCGGTTCCATTGGTGCTACAAGGTGATTTTGTAGATTATTTTGAAATTCGAGGTGAAATTATTTTGCCTTTAGAAGGTTTTAATAAAATGAATAAGGAACGTATTGATGCAGGAGAAGATCCTTATCGAAATCCACGAAATACAGCTAGTGGAAGTTTAAAATTACAAGATAGTGCCGAAGTTGCCAAGCGACCATTAGATTGTTTGCTATATCATATCGTTGCAGATGAATTACCTTTTGAATCTCATTTTAAAACCTTAGAAAATGCAAGAGAAATAGGTTTTAAAGTTCCTGATGCTATTGAAGTTTGCAAGAATATTGATGAGGTCTTTAATTTTATTAATCATTGGAATATTGAACGTCATAATTTACCTTATGAAACAGATGGAGTAGTGGTGAAGGTCAATAATTTATACCAACAAGATGAGTTGGGTTATACAGCAAAAGCGCCGAGATGGGCAATTGCCTATAAGTTTAAGGCAGAACAAGAAAGTACAATTTTACATGAAATTACTTATCAAGTTGGACGTACAGGTGCGATAACTCCCGTAGCAAACCTTGAACCTGTTTTATTGGCAGGAACCATTGTTAAAAGAGCATCATTGCATAATGCCGATCAAATTGAAAGATTAGATATTCGTGTTGAGGATACCGTTTTTGTTGAAAAAGGAGGAGAAATTATTCCCAAAGTTGTAAAAGTAGATTTTACAAAACGACTTACACATTCACAACCCACAAAATATATTACACACTGTCCAGATTGTAATACCTTATTAGAAAGAAAAGAAGGAGATGCCAAACATTATTGTCCGAATCAATATGGTTGCCCAACACAAATCACAGGAAGAATTCAGCATTTTATTAGTCGAAAAGCTATGGATATTGATGGTTTGGGTGCAGAAACGGTAGAATTATTATTTAAAGAAGGTTTGATTTCTAATTATGCAGATTTGTATGATTTACAAGAGGAGCAAATTATTCCTTTAGAGCGAATGGCAGAAAAATCGGCACAAAATATGGTTTTAGGTATTGAAAATTCAAAAAAAATTCCATTTGAAAAAGTATTATTTGCTTTAGGAATTAGATTTGTAGGAGAAACTGTTGCTAAAAAACTTGCAAAACATTATAAATCAATTGATCAATTAATGATTGCATCATTTGAAGATTTGGTAAGCGTAGATGAAATTGGAGATAGAATAGCACAAAGTATTGTTGATTTTTCTAATGATTTGAGTAATATTCAATTGATTGATCGGTTAAAAAGCTATAATGTGCAGCTCGAAATGTCGGTAGAATCACAAGTAAATCAAACAGATAAATTACAAGGAAAAGCATTTGTAGTTTCTGGAGTTTTTACAAAAATGAGCAGAAACGAACTCAAAAAAGCAATTGAAGATAATGGAGGAAAGGTGTCTAGTTCAATTTCTAAAAAAACAAGTTATGTTGTTGCAGGAGATAAAATGGGACCAAGTAAGCGAACCAAAGCCGAAAATTTAAAGATACTTATTATTAATGAAAATGATTTTTTAGAAATGATAGAATAAGGTAAAAGAGCAATACATTTTTTTTGAAACTTATTATATGTTAAGATTTAGTTTTAAAGGATTTAATGATTAGTAAGGAAATAAAATGTTTTCACTTTTAAGTGATTTATATTTAAAAGATTTCACTAAATTCGCAAACTCAAAATTAACCTCTGACGAAAATCGTGTATGTTGATTTATGATAAATCATTTTAAATAAAAACAATGGGAAATTTAGTAAAATTTGTACAAGATGAGTTTGTAGCAAAAAATGATATTCCAGAATTTGCTGCGGGTGATACAATTACTGTTTATTTTGAAATTAGAGAGGGTAAAAAAACTCGAACTCAGTTTTTTAAAGGAGTAGTAATTCAACGCAGAGGTAGTGGTAGTTCAGAAACTTTTACTATTAGAAAAATGTCTAGTACTGTTGGAGTAGAACGTATATTCCCAATCAACTTGCCAGCTATTCAAAAAATTGAAGTAAATAAAAAAGGTAAAGTTAGAAGAGCAAGAATTTTCTATTTTAGAAACCTTACAGGTAAAAAAGCCCAAATTAAAGAAAAGAGAGTATAATACCAATTTAACATCATATATGTTGCATTGAAATTGTTTAATTCCTGCCTCACCGGCAGGCGGGTTCACAATATTTTTGTTAAAATAATTGGCTATAACTAAGGCTATACTAAAATATTTTGCCTAAATCTTGTAAAAATTAATTCAATTCAATTATACGACATTATGATGTTAAATTGGTATTAAAAAAGCTGTTTCCTATTATGTATAAAACTGATACAAGTTTACAACTTAAACAATATTTGTAGCGGTA
>JAKITG010000109.1 GCA_021648195.1 Flavobacteriaceae bacterium
TGATTGAATTTGGTGTGCCTATGATTGTGAAACCACGAGAGGGTTCAGGTTCAGAAGGGGTAGTAAAAATACTTAACGAAAATAAATTTAATGAATATGCTGAGAATTTAGGTAATGAATTATTAGTACAACCATTATTAGGTAATGATGATGAGGAATATACTACTTCTGCTTTTTGCGATGGTTTTGGAGGGTATTCTGCCATAATATCCTTAAAAAGAAGATTGTCAAAACAAGGTATTACAGAAAGTGCAGAAGTTGTAGTTGAATCAGAAATTGAAAAATGTGTAGGCGAGTTGTGTAAAATATTAAAACCTATTGGCCCTACTAATTTTCAATTTAGAAAACATTTAGGAAAATTTTATCTTTTAGAGGTTAACCCTAGAATTTCTTCAGCAACTTCAATTAGAAAGGCATTTGGATATAATGAAAGTAAGATGGTAATTGAATACTATCTAGACGGAAAAATACCTAAACAACCAATTATTAAATTAGGGAAAGCTATAAGATATATTGAAGACTATATTATTTACGTATGAGAATAGGAATTATATCAGATATTCATGGAAACTATGAAGCTTTAAAGGCCGTTTTAAAGGAGCTAGACACAATGAAAGTATCACAAATTTATTGTTTGGGTGATGTTGTTGGGTACTTTACACAAGTGAATGAATGTTGTGATGAATTAAGAAAAAGAAATATACCCTCTGTAATGGGCAATCATGACTGGTACATGGCTTCAAACGGTTATTGTAAAAGGTCTCAATCCGTAAATGATTATATTGATTATCAAAGAAGTGTGATTACAAAGGAGAATTTAGATTGGGTTAAAAAATTTAATATTCATAGATTTGTAGGATCGATTCATATGCTACATGGTGGTTGGGAAAATCCAATAGATGAATACTTATATGAACCTACTGAACAGTATTTTTTAAAATTAAAAGGAAATATTTTTATGTCAGGGCATACTCATATTCCAAAAATAAGAAAATTTAAAAACTCCTTATATTGTAATCCAGGTTCAGTCGGTCAGCCTAGAGACAATGACCAAAGAGCAGGGTTTGCAGTTTTTGATAATGGAAAATTTTCTTTGCATAGAGCAGAATTTGATAAAATTAAATCCCTAGAACTACTTAAAAAAGCTGGTTTTGATGATGAATATTATAGCTCAATTAAAAACAAAAAATAGAAAAATCAATATTTGAAATAATAATTATATCTCATTTTAATAATATAAATTAATGGAAAAGGTTAAATTAATTCAATTACCTAAAATTTTAGACCCTAGAGGGAATCTTAGTTTTTTTGAGAATAATAATCAAATTCCTTTTGAAATTAAAAGATCTTATTGGATATATGATGTGCCTGGTGGTGAGACTAGAGGTAGTCATGCATTTAAAAAATCAGAAATTTTTATAGTTGCACTTTCTGGAAGTTTTGATGTAATATTAAATGACGGTATTAGAGAGTTTAAATATAGTTTAAATAGGTCTTATTATGGATTATATATACCTAATTTAATATGGAAAAGAATTGAAAATTTTTCAACTAATTCCTTAGCATTGATAGTGTCATCAATTCAGTATGATGAAAATGACTATATACGTAAATTTAATGAGTTTAAAAAAATGAGAAATGAAACTTGATAAAAACACAGTATTTGATTGCTCTATGATAGACCTTTCAAGAGCTTATACCGAAACGGGAAATTTAACAGTGGTTGAAAATGGAGGAGAAATCCCTTTTGATGTTAAAAGAATTTATTATCTATATGATATACCAAGTGGGGAAATACGAGGAGGGCATGCTCATTATAAATTAGAGCAGTTAATAATTGCAGCCAGTGGAAGTTTTGACGTGATATTAGATGATGGTAATTTTAGGAAAAGGGTTACCTTAAATAGACCGAATTTAGCTTTTCATATTGTACCAGGTTTATGGAGAGAATTGGATAATTTTTCATCAGGTTCTATTTCTATGGTTTTGGCTTCAGAAAAGTTTAGTGAAAAAGATTATATAAGAAATTATGATGAATTTCTAAAAAAAACAAAAGAAATTTAATTTATTTAGATATAATTTTAGAAAAGAAGTTTATCAGGAAATGGATTTCATATATTAATTTTATTTATCACCACAATAATTACTAAGTTTAGGCAATGAACATACAAGTTAAGAGATATAATTCCAAATTTAAATCTGAATGGGATGATTTTAATGAAAAGGCAAATAATTCAACATTCCTTTTTAAAAGAGATTTTATTGAATACCATGGCTCAAAAATTGTAGATTTTTCTTTGATGATTTTTGCGAATAATCATCTTGTGGCACTATTACCAGCAAACTTGGAGGATGAAGTAACTGTAACTTCTCATTCAGGATTAACTTATGGCGGTTTTGTAGTTTTAGAAGATGTAAAGTTGAATTTATATTTAATTATTTTTAAAAGTGCTCTTAAGTTTTTGAATGAAAAAAATATTATCTTATTGAATTATAAAGCTATACCTATTTTTTACACTAGTTTACATACGCAAGAAGAGGAATATGCATTGTTTTTAGTAAAAGCGAAAAATTATAGAACAGATACTTCACTAACAATAAAATACCCAAATACTATTCCGTTTCAAACTAGAAGATTAAGGAGTATAAAAAAATCAAAAAAATATAATTTAGTTATTAAAGAAGATAATAATTTTAAATTGTTTTGGAAAAATATATTGACACCTCGTTTAGATGAAAAATATGATAAAAAACCGACACATACATTAAAGGAAATTGAATATTTAGCTAGTAAATTTCCAAATAATATCAAACAGTTTAATATTGTTAAAGACAATGAAATTGTTGCAGGTTGTACTATTTTCGAGACCAGTTTAGTGGCACATGCGCAATATATATCCTCTAATACCATTGGGAGAAAATTAGGAGCGATAGATAAATTGTTTCAATTTCTGATTCTTGACAAATTCAAAGATAAATATTTTTTTGACTTTGGAATTTGTAACGAAAATGATGGTTATGTAATTAATCATGGTCTTTTAGATTGGAAAGAAGGGTTTGGAGGAAGAACATTTGTAAATAAGTTTTATTCTATTCGTACCTCAAATTTTCAACTGCTTAACAATACAATTAAAAAAAATCAATAAATTTTGGTAAAAAATTATTTTTATTTTAAAATATAAAGAGGAAGAATAATATGTGGTTTAGTATAAAAAGTTACACTAATTATAAAGTTCTACAATAAATGATGTTGAACAGAAAGAAAATTATAGATCAGTTATTGCCAGTTAGTAAATATGGCTATTATTATCGCTTGGTAGAAGTTGAAGATGCAGAATTTATTCTCTCTTTAAGAAATAACGAAAAGTTAGCAAGGTTTATTAATAAAACCAGCAATAAACTTGAAGAACAGATTAATTGGATTAAAGAATATAAAAAGCGTGAAGAAAAAGGAGAAGACTTTTATTTTATTTGCCTAACTGCTGATATGAAAACGAAATTGGGACTAAATAGAATATATGATATAGAATCAAATAGCTGCGAAATTGGAAGTTGGCTATTTAGCTCTAAATCGGGACAAGATAAGGCAATATTAGGCGATTTATTTTGCAGATCAATAGCTTTTGAAGCTCTTAATTTAAAAATATGTAGAATTGCCGTACGTAAAAAGAACAAGCCGGTATTGCGATATACAAAGTCATTTAACCCAAAATTGGTGTTTGAGGATGAGTTGAGTTTTAATTTTGAATTAAAGTATAATGAATATAAAGAACAAAGAGATAAATTATTAAATATACTAGGTTATGAGTGATGATAATATTTTTATTGAAAGATTTTGTGAAATTTTGTTTGAATCAGATGAAATAGTTATTGATTTGAGTTCTGAGTTTAGAGATCTTGATGAATGGGATTCTTTAATAGGAATGGCTATTCAAATAATGCTTAAGGACAAGTATAATGTTGATTTAAAAACAGAAATATTTGAATCATTAAATACGGTTGGAGATATATATAGCTTTATTCTTCAGAACAATTTAAATAAAAAGTAAAATGGCCTACTTACAAGAAATTGAATACTATTTACCAGAAAATATTTTATCTAATAAAGATATAAATAAACAACATCCAGAATGGTCTGTAGATAAAATTTCATCAAAAACTGGTATTTACAATAGACATGTTTCAAAAAATAATGAATTTGCAAGTGATCTTGGTTATATGGCTGCGGAAAAATTATTTGAAACTCATAAAGTTAATAGGCATAAAATTGATTATTTAATTTTTTGTACCCAAAGCCCTGATTTTTTATTGCCAACGACCGCATGCATTATTCAAGATAGACTTGAGTTAAACAAAAGCATTGGCGCTATTGATATTAATATGGGATGTTCAGGGTTTATTTATGGGCTTAGTTATGCTAAAGGACTTATCAGTTCAGGACAAGCAAAAACTATTTTGTTAATTACATCAGAAACATATACTAAATATATTCATGATATTGATAAAACCAATAAGACTATTTTTGGAGATGGAGCAAGTGCTTCAATAATTTCTAAAGAAACAAATAATAGTTTAACAGGAGTAATTAAAAATTTTGATTTTTATACTGATGGTGGTGGGTATGATAAGCTAATTGTTAAAAATAGTGGTATAAGGTTTCATAATGCTGAAGGAGTAGATAAAATAGATGAAAATGGTTTAATTAGAAATAATAATTATTTATATATGGATGGAAAATCTATATTTGAGTTTACATCATTTAAAGTACCACCAATTTTTAAAAAAGTTCTTGAAAAGAACAATGTAGAAATAGAAGAAATAGATTTATTTATTTTCCATCAAGCGAATGCTTTCATGATGCAATTTATTCGAAAAAGATGTAAAATTCCTCAGGATAAGTTTTTTGTATATCTAGAAGATTGTGCAAATACAGTTTCATCTACAATTCCTATTGCATTAAATGAAGCCATCAAACAAAATAAAATAAGAAAAGGTAATAAAGTATTACTTATGGGATATGGCGTAGGGCTTTCAATAGCCGGAACAATATTAGAATACTAACTTTATGAATATAGAATTTTTAGATTTACAAAAAATTAATTCACAATATCAGAAAGAATTAAAAGAAGTAGCGAATAGAGTTATTGATTCAGGTTGGTATCTAATGGGAAAGGAGTTAGAGTCTTTTGAAAACAATTATTCCAAGTATTGTGGTACTAAATATGCATTAGGAGTTGCAAACGGATTAGATGCATTAAGGCTTATTTTTAAAGCTTATCTGGAGTTAGGAATAATGCATAAAGGAGATGAGGTGATTGTTCCAGCAAACACATATATAGCATCTGTCCTTGCAATTTCAGACAATGACCTTAAACCCATTTTTGTTGAGCCAATTATAGAAACGTATAATTTAGATTCATCAAAGGTAGAAGATGCTATAACATCAAAAACAAAAGCAATTTTAACAGTTCATTTATACGGCCAAAATTCTATTGATGATAAAATGTTGAAAATTTGTAAAAAACACAACCTTAAGTTAATTGAAGATGCTGCTCAGGCTCATGGTGCAAAATGGAAAGGTGAAATTATGGGAAACATTGGTGATGCTGCCGGTCATAGTTTTTATCCGGGTAAAAACCTCGGAGCATTAGGCGATGCGGGTGCTGTAACTACTAATAATGATGAATTGGCTAATGCTATTATGGCTTTACGAAATTATGGCTCACATAAGAAGTATGAAAATATTTATCAAGGGCTAAATTCAAGATTAGATGAAATACAAGCAGCATTTTTAAATGTTAAATTAAAAAATGATACCGGTCAAGAAAAATATAGGGACAGAAATTTCTGAGCATCACGATGGCGATCGAAGTATCAAAGGCAACAAAAAGCTTTTGGCACTTTCCGATGATAAATTCTACGAAGCATTCAAAACAAGTCCCGCCATTATGGGCATATTATCGTTCGACGAAGCTATATTTGTTGAGGTAAATGATTGGTTTACCGAGAAACTTGGTTTCGACAAAGAGCGTGTGATCGGAAGAAGCCTTGATGAGCTGGGCATATTTGTGGATATGAGTGAATTTATCCGTCGATTAAATCTTGATATTTTCGATCAGGAAGAGTTTGCAAAGGCCATGGCCTGGACAAAAGAAAACTGCAGGGAGGGTGAAGACCCAAATAAACCCGAAAATCAGCATTCCAGAGAAGAAAAAGACAAAGAATGGGAAACTTCTGTAAAAATGACCCTTATTGCCCGTGACCTGATGATAGGTAACCCGGTATTAAAGGAAATGGGCTGGGGAGAGGAAGCTCTTGGTCACAATGCCATTGCAGCTGGTTTTCAGGGGCAGCGTCACTGGACGGATTTTATGCCTAATGGTGACTTTATGGAAACCATCCTGAACACCTCTTTCGACTGGAACGGTATTAGGGAAGCTTTTGTTTTTGCGACAGAAAATGACAGTTTAAATGGAGCAACTATGCTTTTTGGTCATCTTCTAACAGGCACAGCACAGATATTTTCTGATGTAAGAACTTACTGGAGTCCGGATGCTGTTAAAAAGGTTACCGGAAAAGCACTTACAGGGAAAGGAAAAGATGGTCTTATTCATCTTATTAACTCCGGTTCTACCACCCTTGACGGTGCAGGAGAGATGCTGGAAAACGGCAAGCCTGTAATGAAACAGTTCTGGAATATTACCGAAGAAGATGTTAAGAAATCTCTGGATGCAACAGAGTTCTGTGCTGCAGATCTGGGATATTTCCGAGGTGGTGGTTATTCCACTGATTTTCTTACCCGGGGTGATATGCCCGTAACAATGTCCCGGATAAATCTCGTAAAGGGGCAGGGACCGGTTCTTCAGATAGCCGAAGGTTATACTGTAGAGATAGATTCCGATTCCCATGATATTCTGGATAAACGTACAAATCCCACCTGGCCTACAACATGGTTTGCACCAACTCTTACTGGAAAAGGTGCCTTTAAAGATGTCTATTCAGTTATGGCTAACTGGGGTGCAAATCACGGTGCCATTAGCTACGGACATATTGGTGCAGATTTAATAGCTCTGGCTGCTATACTTAGAATCCCTGTAAATATGCACAATGTAGATGAAGATAAAATTTTCCGGCCTTCAGCCTGGGCTTCTTTTGGTATGGATAAGGAAGGAGCCGACTACAGGGCTTGTGCTAATTTTGGTCCTCTTTACGGGTTTAAAAAATAAATTGACTAAGGAGCTGTTATTGTATGTTAAAAGGCATTTCAAAGTATTTAAGTCCCGGACTTCTGTCCCATCTTTATAAGATGGGGCATGGGGATGAACTCGTCCTGGCAGATGCGTTTTATCCCGGAGATACTATGAACTCATTGGTAATTCGTGCCGATGGAATTGATATTGTGGATCTTCTGAATGGAATATTACCCTTATTTACACTGGATTCCTATGTCAGTAATCCTGTACTGATGATGGCTGTTCCCTCCAGTGATACTCCCGATCCTGAGGTGGAAAGATCCTACAGGGTCGTAATTGACAGATACTATCCGGATACACCTGTAATTGGAAAACTGGAACGCTTTGAGTTTTATGAGAGGAGCAGGGGTGCTTATGCTGTTGTCATGACTGGTT
>JAKITG010000110.1 GCA_021648195.1 Flavobacteriaceae bacterium
TTTTTAGAGAAGGAAGTAATTCGAAGTAAGAAAATAAACAAAATTAGTCATTCACCCGCTTACTATATCTATTACGGATATAGTAAGCGGGTGAATAATTTTTATATTGCAGTTAATTTTTAGAGAAGGAAGTAATTCGAAGTAAAAAAGCTTTAAACCTTAATTTTGCTCAATATTGCAACGGTCTTTTAACAGGTCTAAGATGATGTTACAGCCTTTTTTAATTTCATTTTCAGAAATGGTAAGCGGAGGAGTAATTCGTATGGCTTTAGGTTCAAAGAGTAACCAAAAAAGCAGTAAACCATTATCAATAGCTTTTAATATAATTTGATTTACTATTTCTTTATCTTTTAAAATGATAGCCAATAGTAATCCTTTGCCACGAATTTCTATAATAGATTTATGGACTAATAATTTTCGAATCAATTTTTCTTTTTTTAAAGTATCTTCTATCAACGTATTTTGAAAAAGTTCTTTTAGGGTTGCTAAAGCAGCAGCAGCAATAACGGGATGCCCGCCAAAAGTTGTAATATGACCCAATTTTGGGTTTTGTTTTAAAGTACTCATATTTTCAAAGGAAGAAATAAATGCACCAATTGGCATTCCGCCACCCAAACCTTTACCTGTTATAATAATATCGGGAGTTAGATTATAATTTTCATAACCAAAGAATTTACCTGTTCTACCAATACCTGTTTGAATTTCATCTAAAATTAATAAAGCACCAACATCTTTACACCGTTGTTCTACTTTTTGAAGGTAATTGTTTTTGGGTTCGATAAAACCAGCTCCTCCTTGAATCGTTTCTAATATTACAGCGGCGGTTTTGTTTGTTATTTTGTGTAAATCAGCGACCTTATTAAATTCAATAAATTTTACATTAGGTATTAAAGGTCTAAAAGAACTGTTTTGTTTTTCATTACCGCAAACACTCATAGCTCCTTGAGTATTACCATGATATCCATTTTTTGCTGCAATTAATCCATACCTTCCTGTTACTTTTTTTGCCAATTTTAATGCACCTTCAGTTGCTTCGGTACCCGAATTGGTTAAATAAATACTTTGTAGATTTTTTGGGAGTTTACTTGCTAAGAATTTAGCTAATTCTACTTGAGGTTTTTGGATAAATTCGCCATAAACCATAACATGTAAATAAGTGTCAACTTGTTTTTTTATGGCTTCAATTACTTTTGGATGTTGATGACCAAGTGTAACAGCCGAAACACCTGCAATAAAGTCTAAGTATTGTTTTCCGTGAATATCATAAACAAAAGAACCTTCAGCTTTAGCAATTTCTAAAGCTAAGGGATGTGGTGAGGTTTGTGCTTGATATTTTAAAAAATCAGATTTCACTTTTTCAATTAATTATTCATCACCTTTTATAAAAATATCTTCTTTTGTAAGTGGTCTTTCCTCTTCTCGCCATATAAACCCTCGTAATTTTCTTGCATTTTCAGGAAAATTTGAAGGTGGATATGTTACTCCGTCTGGTTCTACACTAAATTTTGACTGTTCTATTTCTCCATCTCTTATAGTAAATTCGATTTCACTACAAGCTGTTTTGTCGATTCCGATAAGAACTTTTTCACTATTTCTTGCAAAATTAATTACTTCAGAATTTCCAATGATATGAACAAATCGCAAATCATTATCTACAAATTTACCATATAAATCTCTGCCTTTTATTTGATTGTATCCAATTGAATCTTTACTAATGATAAAGGTATTATTTAAAACTTTTAAACTGTCCAATTTTTCGGTTTTTGGGTTGGAAAGTAATTGAATAGAATCTCCGGTTATTTGACTTCCGTTAGACCATAAAATAGGACTTTTAAACATTTGTGTCAAGCCATTTGCCTGATTGATATGGAGAGAGTCACATTTCCCGCTCATATCACTTTTAAAAAATTTGACACGATGGTAAGCTCGTATAATTCTTTTTTCTGGTTTTCCAGTAAATAAGATGGTATCTCCATGAATAAAGAGAGAATCTTGATTTGTATTGGTAATTGCTAAGGCTTTTTTGATGACAAATGCCGAATCTAGCTCTCGAAAATATTCACCATAATTACCCTTCAATATGGTGTGATTTATTGTGTCTGTAATTTGAATATTTTTAGTTGCAGATGCAAAATTTCTATTCCTATCGTAATATAAGCTATCAGCTTTAATTTCAACATCATTATACTCTATTCGTGCATTTTTAGTAAAGTGAGAAAGGTTTTGTTTGGTGTCATAAAACCCTTTTTCACAATAAATAAAATTAGTTTTACTGGTTATGGTTGATGGACCGTAAAGAAAAGCCTTACCATCAGTTGTATAATAATCTAGATGGTTTGAATTTAAAACATACTCGGGATTGGTTAAGACTACATCTGAGAAAGCTTGAAATTTTTTATTTTGCAAAAAATAATTACCTGTATTGCTTGTTAAAACATTGATACTGTCTCTTATTGTTGCTTCATATTTATAAAAAAGGAGCTGTTTGGTTCTGTCAAAATGTAGCGTATCAGTAGTTAAAGTCATTTTAGGATCTTTAATTCTTACATTGCCCCAAGAAAGTGCTTTTTTTGTATTGCCATTGTATTCAGTATATCTGCTTGTTTGAATAACGGTATCGCCTTGATTTAAAATTACTTTTCCGTAGTCTTTGATATAATTATTGCTTTTATAGTGAATTGCTTTTGTACATTTAAGAGAAACTCCTTCATGAAAAATATCAACATTACCTAATAAAATAGTTGCTCCAGGTAGTTTTTCTTCATCAATACTCGAATTATCGGAATGTATAATCTTTATTTTACTGCCTTGAGCAAAGGTAGTAGAAGCTATTATACTAAACAATAAAAGGAAAATTTTCGCTTTCAATAAAAATAATTTTTAATTCAAATTTAAGTAAATACATTGATAAATAAAAAAGGTAAAGAGTTTTAACAAATCTTTATCTATAGAATAAACTGGTTCTACTGCAAATTTAGCAGGTAAATAAAAAATAGGAGTTTGTCATTTCTACAGAATGAGGAACGAATGACGAGAAATTTCTTAAATAATAAGTATTTAGATTGCTCGTCGCTCCTTTGGTTGCTTTGTAGGAGTGACATTATCTATTAAAATAGTTGTAGAACCAATATACTTCTTGCAATAATAATTTAATTACACTATAATTGTTTGTTTTCTATCAGGTCCAACAGATACTATTTTTACAGGAACTCCTACAAATTTTTCAATAAAAGCCACATAATCATTTAAGTTTTGGGGTAGCTCATTGGCTTTAGTCATTTGCGTTAAATCTTCTTTCCAGCCTTTAATATTTATATAATTTACAGATGTATTTTCTTTTTCAATATTATAAGGTAAGTGTGTAATTTCTTTTCCTTTATAATTATAAGATGTACATACTTTTAAAGTGTCAAAACCAGATAAAACATCACCTTTCATCATCATTAATTGGGTTACACCATTAATTTGGACAGCATATTTTAATGCCACTAAATCTAACCAGCCACAACGTCTAGGTCTTCCAGTGGTTGCACCAAATTCATGACCAACTTTTGCCATAGTTTTACCATCTTCATCAAATAATTCGGTAGGAAATGGTCCAGAACCTACACGAGTTGTATAGGCTTTAAAAATTCCAAAAACTTCATTAATTTTATTTGGAGCTACACCCAAACCGGTACAAGCACCAGCAGCTGTAGTGTTTGAAGAGGTTACAAAAGGATAAGTACCAAAGTCAATATCTAATAATGAGCCTTGTGCTCCTTCGGCTAAAATAGTTTTTCCATTAGCCATGGCATTGTTAATATATTCTTCACTATCAATAAAAGTTAGTGTTTTTAAAACTTCAATGGCATTGAAAAATTCGTTTTCTAAATTTTCTAAATTAAACTCTAAATCAACTTCATAAAAGTCAATCATTTTTAAGTGTTTTTGTGTTAGCGCTCTATATTTATCTTTCCAATTGGCAAAATCTAAATCTCCAATTCTAAAACCATTTCTTCCTGTTTTATCCATGTAGGTTGGTCCAATCCCTTTTAAGGTTGAACCTATTTTAGCTTTTCCTTTACTTTTTTCAGAAGCCGCATCTAATAAGCGATGCGTCGGTAAAATAACATGTGCTTTACGTGAAATTAAAAGCCTTGTTTTAAAATCAATATTATATTTAGAAAGATTGTCTAATTCATTTTTGAAAATTACAGGGTCAATTACAACTCCATTTCCAACAATATTAATGGCAGTTTTATGAAAAATACCAGAAGGAATAGTATGTAATACATGTTTATTTCCATCAAAAATTAAGGTGTGACCAGCATTCGGACCTCCTTGAAAACGAGCTATAATATCATAGTCTTTAGTAAGTACATCAACAATTTTACCTTTTCCTTCATCACCCCATTGTAATCCTAGTAATAAATCGATCATTTATTTTTTTTAATTTATGTGTTTATTTTTTATTTTTTGTTCCGTAAAAATATAGAGAATGTTTGTCAATTTTTATATCAAACACTTCCTCAATCGATCTTTTTATATTTCCAATTCTAGGGTCGCAAAATTCAATTACTTCTCCAGTATCTGTTAAAATAATATGATCATGTTGTTTATTGAAAAATGATTTCTCATAATGTGCATGATTTTGCCCAAATTGATGTCGTCTAACCAAACCACATTCTAAAAGTAACTCTATGGTATTATAAAGTGTAGCACGGCTAACTCTATAATTTTTATTTTTCATTTCGATGTATAGCGTTTCAATATCAAAATGCGCTTCATTATCATAAATTTCTTGAAGAATTGCAAATCGTTCGGGAGTCTTCCTTTGATTGTTTTCTTCTAAAAATTTGGTAAAAAAATCTTTAACTGTTTTTTGATTTGTGCTCATTTTTTTGTAGAACTCATTTAAAGTTTTTCAATTGGTTAAAAAATCACCAAACAAATTTACATTATATCGGCATAATAATATGATTTATTTAATAAAATTAGTTAACAATTCGATTAACTTTTTCAATACCTTCAATCTTCTTCAATTGTTGGATTAAACTGGTCAACTGTTTGTTGTTTTTAACACTAACTGTAATTTCTCCTTGAAAAAAACCTTCATTTCCATAGATATTTAAATTATGTATATTTACATTTAGGTTATTAGAAATAGTACGAGTTACTTCATTAGCCAAGCCAAAGTTGTCAATACCAGTAATACTTAAGGAGGCTTTAAAACCTTGTTGAGAAGAGTCTATCCATTTTGCCAATATAATTCTATAAGAGTATTGTGATTGCATACTCAGGGCATTTGGACAATTATGTTTATGAACTTTAATCCCTTCATTTATGGTTACAAAACCAAAAACTTGGTCACCTGGAATTGGATTACAGCATTGAGAAATAGAATAGACTAGTTTTTCTTCATTCCTTCCAAATACCAGCATATCAAAATTGCTAGTAATTTCATTTTTAACTTCATTAGAATTTATTGTAGATCGTTTTATTTTCGATTTAAAAAAATGGACGATTGCATTAGATTTTTGACTGGCATATTTTTTTAATTTCTGATTGTCAATTGAGCCATTTCCTATTTGATAGAATAAATCAAAACTCGTTTTTAATTTGAAAAAATTAACAAGTTCATTTATAGTTTTTTCGTTAAATTTTATTTTTATATGGCGTAATTTTCTTGATAAAATTTCCTTTCCTTCATTAGCAATTACTTTTTGCTCTTCTTTTAAAATACTTTTTATTTTAGATTTTGCTCTAGCAGTTTTAACAATATCCAACCATGCTAACTTTGGTTTTTGATTTTTTGAAGTAATAATTTCTACTTGATCGCCACTTTTTAATACTCGGCTTAGTTGTACGAGTTTATTATTTACTTTTGCAGCTCTACAATGCATACCTATTTCGGTATGAATGGCAAAAGCAAAATCAATGGCAGTAGCTCCTTTTGGTAAGGATTTGATACCCCCATCTGGTGTGAAGATATAAATTTCTTCAGCATATAAATTCATTTTAAACTGTTCAACAAAATCTACTGCATTTAAATCAGGGTTTTCAAGAGATTCTTTTAGCTTATTTAACCAATCATCTAATCCATTTTTTTTTTGTTTTCCATGTTTGTATTTGAAATGTGCAGCATAACCTTTTTCGGCAATTTCATTCATTCTTTTCGATCTAATTTGAACTTCTACCCATTTTCCTTTCGGTCCCATAACGGTTATATGTAAGGATTCATAACCAGTTGATTTTGGTTGAGTTATCCAATCTCTAAGCCTCTTGGGGTTGGGTGTAAAATGATCTGTAACTATGGAATAAATTTTCCAAGCATCAAATTTTTCATCTTTTTGTGCAGATTCATATATAATTCTGATAGCAAATTTGTCGTATATTTCTTCAAAGATAATTCCTTGGATTTGCATTTTTTTCCTGATGGAATAAATAGATTTAGTTCTACCTTTAATTTCATATTTAAAGTTATGTTTATCTAATGAATTTTTTAAGATACCTGAAAAATTTTCAATATATAGTTCTTCTTCTTCTTTACTTTCTGTAATTTTATTTAGTAAGTCATTATAAACTTCGGGTTCAGTATATTTTATGCCAAAATTTTCTAATTCTGTTTTGATATTATACAAACCTAAGCGGTGTGCAAGTGGTGCATAAATGAAAAGTGTTTCCGAAGCAATTTTAACTTGCTTATCGGCTCTCATTGATTTTAAAGTTTGCATATTATGCAATCTATCGGCAATTTTAATTAAAATAACTCTTACATCATCATTTAAAGTAAGGAGCATTTTTCTAAAATTTTCGGCTTGAATAGATATATTTTGTTCCTTTTTTAGTCGAGATATTTTAGTTAAACCATTTACAATTTTGGCTATTGTTTTACCAAATAATTGTTCTATATCGGTGTGTGTATATTTGGTATCTTCAACAACATCGTGTAACAACGCTGCAGCAATAGAGGGAGCTCCTAAACCAATTTCATTTGCAACAATTTTAGCAACGGCAATAGGATGAAAAATATAAGGTTCACCAGTCTTTCTACGTTGATCTTTATGCGCATCTAATGCTAGGTCAAAAGCTTTTCTTATCAACACCTTATCTTCTTTTGAAAGAGAGACATAAGTATTTTGTAGCATATGCTTATAGCGATTTGCTATTTCTTTATTTTCTTGGGTTATGGTTGATGTGTAAGCCATAAAATAAAAAAAATTATTGCAATATTAATGAAATTAAGAAATAAACCTTTTTGACTTCGAATTACTTTTTTCTCTAAAAAATTTAAGTCCTCATAAACAATAGTTTACTATGGGTTAAATTCTTATAGAGCATCGTATTTCTTTGTCAAAATAGCTTCTGCAACGGTATTATAAAAGTAAATGAAATTATTTAACTTAACAAGCACGATAAGTTATTTATTATCATTGTTGTCTGACTAGAGATATTAGTACGTGAAGACCATTGCAATATTAATGAAATTAAGAAATAAACCTTTTTGACTTCGAATTACTTTTTTCTCTAAAAATTAACTGCAATATAAAAATTATTCACACGCTTACTATATCCGTAATAGATATAGTAAGC
>JAKITG010000111.1 GCA_021648195.1 Flavobacteriaceae bacterium
CAAATCGTATTCTTTTGCCAAAAAAAGTAAAATATCCTCTACCGTAACATCAGAGAAATTGTTGACAATATTAATGGAGTTTAACTCTGGAGAAACATTTATATTTAAAGAATGTACTTTTGATATGGCCAGCAGAAAATTAGATAAGGTAGTTTGAGCAATATTAATATTAATAGGCTCCTCTAACCCTGGCGTAGTAACTTTTAAAAGCTCCAATTTATTTTCTATGCTGTTTATTCTAGCTATATCTTGAGAGTAAGAACTTCCAATAAGTAGAAATAATAATAAAAGGCTTAAAAAAAATCTTTTCATGTGTTTGGTTAGTTAGATAGCAAAGAATAAACCTCATCGATAGAGGTCTCTCCCGAGATTATCATTTGAGTAGCATTACTCTTAAGTGTGTTTAAATTTTGTTTTTTTAAATACTCATCTATTTGCAGGTCATTATGTTTGATGGCGGTTTCTAATTCTCTAGTGATTGGAATAATTTCATACAATGCTTTTCTGCCATCATATCCCGTATAATAACAATGGTTACATCCTACTGCTACAAAATGTTTCTTTATTTCTTTAGAGTCTTTAAAAGATTCTGGAAATAATTCTGAAGAAGTATTTGACTCTTTTTTACAGGAATTACAAAGTTTTCTTACCAATCGCTGTGCTACACTTACATTTAGAGTAGTAGCTAATAAATAGGGAGCTACTCCCATATCAATAAGCCTTGAAATTGTTGCCCAAGCAGAGTTGGTATGAATCGTAGATAAGACTAAATGCCCGGTAAGTGCTGCTTTAATTGCCATATTAGCCGTCTTTTCATCTCGTATTTCACCTACCATAATTATATCTGGATCTTGACGAAGAAATGTTCTAAGCGCTGATGGAAAATCAAAACCAATATCTTCTTTTAACTGTACTTGATTAATCCCATTAAGAGTATATTCTATTGGGTCTTCAATAGTTAAAATATTGGTTTCTTCTTTATTGAGTAATTTTAAAGTGCCGTACAGAGTGGTGGTTTTACCAGAGCCTGTAGGCCCTGAAATAAGTACAATTCCATTGGGTTTTTTAACGCCTTCTAAATAAAGCTTTAATTCTTTTTCATTAAACCCTAATTGTTTTAAGTCTACCGCTTCGCCGTCTCTTTTTAATAAACGAAGAACAATCTTTTCTCCGAAAAGTGTGGGCATAGTCGAAACACGAATATCAAAATCATCACTGCCAGAGGTAACAGTTATTCTTCCATCTTGTGAAAGTCGTTTTTGAGAAATATCTAGTCCTGCTTGTATTTTAATCTGATTGATAAGTTGCGGGTATTCTAGTAACGGAATACTATATTGCTGTTTTAGCTTTCCGTCCAGACGAAAACGTACCCTACACTCTTCTTCATAAGGTTCTAGGTGAATATCACTACTATTAAAATCTTTAGCAGTTTGCAGAAGTTCTTGCAAAAAATTAGAATTCGTTAGTTCTCTAGTTTCTTCTGTTGTTTTTCTATAATTATAAGTAAGGTAGCCATCAATATTTTCAGATGTTTCTGAAATTAATTCCGTTTTAAAACTTAGTAGTATCCCAAGCTCTGAGGCTAATTGAGTTAAATTAGAATGATCTGTTTTTAGCACTACTTCTCCATTGCCATTATTCTTTACAGGAATAATGCGATAATGAAAAGCTTCATTAGAACTTATAAGCTGTTTAAGTGCTATGGGGATTTCATACTCTTGCATTACAGTAGGTAAATGGATTTATAAAAACCTAGCCAATGAGTAGCGTAAACAGCTATTAAAAAAACAGACATATATCCAGCAAGAGGGATAGTTTTTTGAGTATTGTTACTTTTTTCCTTAGTAAATAGTTTTAAAACCATTTGAACAGCGAGAGAAAACAGCAATGAAAAAACAAAAAAGTTAATAAAAGAAAGTGTTGGAAAAGAAAGAGCAAAGGCAATAAAAAACAGTAAATCACCAACACCGAGTGTTTCCTTAAACAAGCTTTTTTTTAATATGAATTTTGCAAATAGGTAATTTATTAAAATAAGTACTCCTACTATTGTTAAATTAATTGGCACCGCATAAATAAAATGATCTGCTATAGTTTCAGTATAAAACAAAACAGCACCTGTAACAGCAAAAACAGGAAGTAAAATAATCCATACTGCTCGCTGCTTAATATCCTGATAGAATATAAGCAACAAACTAATAAGTAATACTGTTTTAATCACAATCATTTTTTAATTCTTAATTTACGCATTCGCTCACTGAGTGGAGCCGAAGTGTTAATCTTTCACAGTCTCTTTAGGGTTCCCATTCTCATCAATTATCCACACATTAAAAATCCCATCACCATCAAAATCTACTATTGCTTCTGCTCTTGCTTTATAGCTCTCATTAGAAGCTTTAATAATTTCGTAGCGGTAATTTGCAGTACCCCCTTGATTTACCGTGAGGGGGGCTTCAAAATCTATTTCTAAAAATTCCATAGAATATTTAGAATTGATATATCGGTACTGTGTCTGTAAATTAGAAATATATTTTAGCTGGATTTTAGCTTCCTGCGCTTTTGTCTTAGAAATTAGGGGCATAAAAGTAGGCAATGCTAATAACAATAATATACCAATTATTGCCATAACCATTAGCATTTCGTTTAAGGTGAATGCTCTAACTTTTCTGATACCGTTTTGTTTACACAATTGCATTTGGGTTTTGATTTTTTAATAACTCTAGTTGATAAAACCTATTGTTTTTTTTAAAACACAAAAATAATTACAACTTTTTTATCAAAACACCCTAGGGTAACGCATTTTGATAAAAAAGTTGTGCTTAATTTTAAGCACTAATTAAAGAATCTTATAAATTTTACAAATGAATAAAATAATTTTAATTCTGTCTTTAGTGTTTAGCACTTCCCTTATGTATTCACAGACCCACGATTACGATGACCAAAGTGTCATTTACTCAACCCCATCAGCGAGTATAGGAGGGGTTAAAAGAGTAGGGATTGGAATAAATACACCTCAAGAGAGGTTACAAGTTAACGGTAATATTTTAATCAATGAAGTTGATGATAGTGGTAGTTCTTACGAGAGAGGATTATTTTTTAAAAACCCATTTAGTACCAATCAGAAATATGATTTATCTATTTTTAATTTAGAAGAGACACCTGAAAGATATTTTTTAAGTATAAATGCATATAATGGTCTTTATTTTAATACAGGTTCTCACAATGTAAGAAATACCAGAATGATTATCACACGAAATGGAAATATTGGTATTGGTACCGAAGAACCTTTTGAAAAACTACATATTAACGGTAATATAATGTTAAACACATTTGGCTCCATGGAAGGAAGAGGAATCTTTTTTAGAGAAGGGTATTCAGAAACAAATAAGTATAATTTATCTATTTTTAACGATGCTAATTACGCCTCTAGAACAGATTCTTCAGATCCTAATCCCCCAGTACCTAATGATGCTTTAAGTATTAATGCCTTTGATGGTCTTTACTTTAATACGGGATCTAATGATAAAAATACAAGAATGCTTATCCATAGAAATGGTAATGTCGGAATTGGTACTGAAACTCCTAACGGAAAATTAGATATTAACGGTAAAGCCATCACTCAAACAGCTTTAATAAACCCTGATGGCAATAATGGGCAAATGCTACAAATGGGACAAACGCTTTCTAATGGAAAAAGACTTTTTAATTTTGGTTATAGTAATAATTTAAATCGAACTTCCGAAAATCAATTTTTAGGATACACAATTTCTAGATTAGCTGAAGAAAGCACAACAGATATACCTGATGAATATGTAGGGTACTCTGTTTTTAGTTCTAATAATACGGTACGACTAGAATTTGGAGCAAAAAACAGTTTAACATACTTTGGTATGAAAGACAATACTGGCGATGAAATTTTTAAGATTTCAAGAACACCAGAGATAGGGTCTTATTTTCATATGCCAAAAACAAATTCAAGAATTGTAATAGGCAGCTGGGGTAATTATTTATTAGCAGAAGGTCATAAATTGGTTATTAAAGATGGGAGCGCAAAAATTGAAGGTGAGTTAACATTACAAAACAAACTAACTGTACAAGGTGAAGGTATTGAAGTAACAGGAGATTCAGAATTTATTGGAAAAATACTGGCAAAAGAGATAAAAGTAACTGCAGATTTTGTCTTCGAGGAAGAATACGATTTACCAACTCTTAAAAGCGTAGAAGAATATATTTTAGCCAATAAGCATCTACCAGAGGTAGCTTCTGCAGATGAAATGAAAAAAAATGGTATTTACATTGTAGAAATGAATATAAAATTACTACAGAAAATTGAAGAACTAACTTTATATACCATTGCACAAGAGAAAAAAATAGATTCTCAAGAAAAAAGAATGCAGTTACAAGAAGAACGATTAACTGCCATAGAAAAACAATTAAAAAAATAAAAGAAAATTACTTGCAAACCCTAATAGGGACTAAATACGAGAACTTTAAATTAACAATAGTATCAAAATTATGAAAAATTTATTTTTACTTATAATAATAGCAATACCATTGTTCGTTTTTGGTCAAACCCCTACAGAAAACTATACACTTACTACGGCATATTTAATAGAAACTCAAGACGGTAATGTGCTAGAGGATGAAAAATTAGAAAACATAATTTATTTTGATGGTTTGGGTAGACCAAAACAAAGTATTGCTATACATGGAGGTGGAAATAGAGAAGATATTATTTCGCCTGTTTTATACGATGAATTTGGAAGGAAACAAAAAAGTTATTTGCCCTACGTTTTATCTGAAAATAACGGAGAATATTTTAATGGTGATATTGTTGCTAACATTAAAACGTATTATAAAGACAAATTTCCAGGTGATTTTGAGCAACCTTTAGGGCAAGAAAACCCATACGCTGAAACAATTTTTGACAACTCTCCTCTAAACAGGGTGCTTCAACAAGCTGCGCCAGGATCTGATTGGAGTGCCTCTTTTGGGGAACATACCATAAAATATGAATACAATGTTAATGAAGTTGATGATGTAAAGCAATATTCAGTACTATATATTGAAAATAATTTAACACCTGAACTTCAATTTGATGGTTTTTATCCTAAAGAAAAATTATTCAAAAAAATTATAAAAGACGAAAATTGGAACTCAGCATCTGGTCGACTAAATACTATAGAAACTTTTACAGATAAAAATGGAAGGATAATTTTATCTAATAATTTTCTCAAAATAGATGGGAACACTGAAAAACTTTCTACCTATTTTGTTTATGATAATTTGGGAAGGTTAATTTATAAACTACCTCCACAAATTGAAAATTTTCTTGTAGATGCTGTAGCTCATATAATTTCTACAGACATTGTTGAAAATAATAATTCGTTAACATTACAGGCGACAGAAACTATCACATTATTAGATGGTTTTCATGCTAAATTAGGTAGTGATTTTTTGGCGCAAATAATCCCAAGCCAAGAAGAAGCTCTTAACGATTTTGCTTTTCAATATATATACGATGACTATAATAGATTAATCGAACAAAAAACTCCTGGAAAAGGTTGGGAATATTTAGTATATAATGATTTGGACCAACCAATTCTTACTCAGGATGCTAACTTAAAATTGCAAAATGAATGGCTTTTTACAAAATATGATGTTTTGGGGAGAGTTGTATATTCAGGGATTGTAACTTCAATAAAAACAAGACCCGAGCTTCAAATAGATATAGATAATGCAAACACTACTCTTTTTGAGCATAGAGAATCTAGCCCTATAACTATTGCAGGTACCTCACTTTACTATTCTAATAACTCTTTTCCATCAAGTATTATTTCAGAAATCTATACCATTTATTACTATGACGATTATGTAGATCATGTTGGAGTAAGCCTTCCTAACACAGTTTTTGGTAAATCAACCCAAGTAAATACCAAAGGATTAGCTACAGTAAGCAGAGTTCGTGTTTTAGATGAAGTAGGTTCAGCAGACTGGATAGTATCATTAACGGGATACGATGATAAAGCTAGGTTAATTTTTGTAACTTCGAAAAATAATTACCTAAACACTACAGATATATTAAAAAACAAACTCAATTTTTCAGGAAGTTTACTTGAAAGCCTTACTACTCATAGTAAATCAGGTAATGCTACCATTATAACTCATGATTATTATTTTTACGACCATGAAGGTAGGCTTTTAACTCATCAGGAGCAATTGGATAATGAACCTCAGCAACTTATTGTTAATAATGAGTATGATGAATTAGGGCAACTAATTACTAAAAAAGTAGGGGGAGATCTTTTTGAAAGTGGTTATACAGATTTGGTAAATGTATCTATTACTGGAGAAAATGTTATTACCAAGAATCAAGGTGCAGATGACTGGGATGCTGGTATTGCAACAATAGGAGAAATGAACGGTGAAGGTGGTTTGTCTTTTACCATAGAGTCTGTAGAAAAGAATTTAATAGTAGGACTTAACGATTTTAATAATAATAATTCGGTTAGTGATATGGACTATGGATTTTATTTTATTACAGACAACGATAACCCAAGTTATTATAAAATAAAAACACCTTCGGGATTCGAAATAGAAGAACATGCATATCAACAAGGGCAAAACTTCTCCTTAGAAAAAATAGGAAACAGCTTGTATTACTATCATAATGGTAATGAAATACATTCTGTGCCAATAAGTAACCCAAACATACCCCTAATTGGAGATGCAGGGTTTAAAACAATGGGGGCAGCTATTAGTAATTTAAATTTCTATGCTATTAACGTTACCAAACATCTACAAGAAATAAATTATAAATACAATATACGAGGCAGGTTAACAGATATTAATGATGTTAATGAGATGTCAACATCTGAAAAACCAGATTTATTTAATTTTAAAATAAACTATAATGAAGCAATAGAAGGTACAGCTGGGGCATCTGATAAAGCCGTACCTTTATTTAACGGAAATATCTCACAGACCATTTGGAGAACCAATAATATTGATAATGAAAAACACACCTATGGCTATAAATACGATGCACTTAACCAAATAACAGCAGCCTATAGCAGAAAAGGAAACAGTCTTACTCAAGACGATAATCACAGTATTTGGGATGTAAATTATAGTAAAAATGGGAACGTTCTTACCCTACATAGAAACGGAGCTAACGAAAATAACAGCACTTCGCTTTGGGATGACCTTACTTATCAATATGATGGCAATCAATTAATAAGTGTTACAGATGCTAGCAACTCTTCTAGTAACAATCAAGGTTTTTTTGTAAACGGTTCTGGTAGTAGTGCTCTATATACTTATGATGTAAATGGGAATATTATTACAGATAGTGGAAAGAATATAACTGCTATTAGTTATAACCATTTTGACCTACCTGTACAAATAACCATAGATAATAATGATCTTGGAGGTACAATTACCTATATTTATGATGCTGCTGGCACAAAACTTGAAAAGAAAATAACTCCCACAAGTGGTGATATACAAACCACTCAATATGCGGGGAATTATATTTACCAAAAAATAGGAACGGAAGAA
>JAKITG010000112.1 GCA_021648195.1 Flavobacteriaceae bacterium
TTTAAGTTTATCTTTAGCATCTTGCATGACTGTATCTTCAGCTTGCATAACAGTCAACCCAAAATCACAAATTTTAGGTTTCCATCCTTTATCTATTAATATATTTGAAGGTTTTAAATCTCTATGAATAAATTGAGGATTAGCTCCATGTAACCAAGCCATTCCAGTAGCAATTTGTTTAGCTAAATGAATTTTACGATATAAGGATAATTGGATTTTATCATCAAATAAAATAGTTTCAAGATCTCCTACATTTGCATTTAAAATGGAATGAATGGAATGGGTTTTTGAAAATTAATTAAATATAAACATAATCTAGTCATACCACGTTCAATATATTCTGTGATAATCATTAAAGGATCAAAACAAGCTCCCATATATAAAAGAATATTAGGATGAAAGATCTTTTGTAATACTTGAACTTCTCTTTTAAAATCGTTTAATTTTTTTGTTGGAAGCAATTGGCGGTGTAAGACTTTAACTGCTACATCAAGTGATCTACATCTTCCTTTCCAGACAGTTCCAAAAGCTCCTTTTCCAATAATTCTTAAAAGTTCTACTTCACTCGCTTTTATTCTAGGAATAGAAGTAGAAGAAGAAGAAGTTGAAATATTAAGGTTTTGTGTGCAAACAATACGAGGTGTGCGGTTAATAGATAAATTAGAAGATGATTTTTGACGTTTTGTTGGTGGTTCCATTAATATTTATGATAATGTGTCAATGTGATAGTAAATTAATAATTATATTTAGAAAAATGATTTGTTGAAGTAACAACTATTTTTTTTTCATAATCAATTGAGTCAATTGGAAATTGTTCTACTATACCTTTATCAATATCATAATAGAACATTTTTAATTCAGAAACATTTTGTCCAGATTTATAAGGAAGTCCAATCTTTACATTTCGCTGAAAGACTGCACCTTCAGGTAAATACTGAACAACAATTGCATTTTCATCCGTAGGTGCTTTCTCCTCTTCGTCAACCTCAATTATCTGGATATTTTTAATGCCATCCATGGCTCCAGCTGGGATATCGACAAATGCACCATAACTATATGAATTTGATGATTCAACATAACCACCACCATCGCCTACTTCACCATCACCATCTGTATGAGTTACATAATCTGCTTCTGGGTCAATTGGTTTTACTGGCTCTGTAAGTTTTTCTTTACTACAACTAAATAGTATAATGGAAAAACTTATCAATAAAAGTAATAGTGTTTTTTTCATTTTTTAATCTTTTATTAGTTAATGAATCACATCAAGTTTCGCAATTTTCGTACCATCCTTTTAAATTTATTTTTTTACATGTTATAGAGCATAAAACTTCATTCCGTGAATATCTTGCAACACTCACAGTTGCAAAAAACTCACACTTTTTCTTTTTTCGCAAGTAGCTTTCTCGAAATATTGGGGAATATACTTTCGTTTATGTTTGAAAGAAACGATATGATACTACATAGTTTCACTTATACATGAAACTATACTTGTTATAACAATATATTTTCTTTATATTTTAAACTAATGGTCATAATAAAAGAAAGAAAAATGAAAAATATTAAAAGAGAATATTACCTCAAAAAGATTGAACCATTTATTGGAAAAGGTTTAATTAAGGTAATTATTGGACAAAGGCGAGTGGGAAAGAGTTTTCTCTTACTTCAAATTATGGAGATGGTAAAAGAGAGAGATTCAAGTTCAAACAATATTTTAATAGATAAGGAAAAATATGAGTTTGATGAAATTAAGAATTATAATAATTTAATTAAATATGTTCAAAAAAAACTCTCTCCAGATAAGAAAAATAATTTATTTATTGACGAAATTCAGGATATTGAAAACTTTGAAAAAGCATTAAGACATTTTTATACAGAGAAAAATATTGATATTTATTGTACTGGCAGCAATGCAAATTTACTTTCTGGCGAATTAGCAACATATTTAAGTGGTAGATATATTGAAATAAAGGTATTTAGTCTCTCTTGGAATGAGTTTTTACAATTTCATAAACTACCAAATAATAAAAATAGTTTAGAAAAATATATAAATTTTGGAGGTTTACCATTTATTAAACACCTCCCTTTTGAAGAAAAAATAATTTTTGAATATTTAAATAATATTTACTCTACAATTATTTATAAAGATATTATTGCTCGGCACAATATAAGAAACACCAATTTTTTAGAAAACCTGGTTAAATTTACAGCTAATAATGTTGGTAGTATTCTATCTTCTAAAAAAATAAGCGATTACCTTAAATCACAAAAAATTAATATCTCGCCACAAATTGTTCTTACTTATTTAGATTATTTGCAGCAGGCATTTTTAATATTTAAAGTAAAACGTGCTGATATTGTTGGAAAAAAAATATTTGAAATTGGAGAAAAATACTATTTTGAAGATTGGGGTATTAAAAATGCAATTGTTGGTTACAAACAGTTACATATAAATCAAGTTTTAGAAAATATTGTATTTATTCATTTAATAATAAATAGTTATAATGTAACAATAGGTAAATCTGGAACAAAAGAGATAGATTTTATCTGCGAACGTGATGGCACTAAAGTTTATATTCAAGTAGCTTATCTTATTCCTGACGAAAAAGTAAAACTTAGAGAATTTGGAAATCTCTTAGATATAAAAGATAATTATAGAAAAATTGTAGTTTCATTAGATGAATATACCTTGAAAAATTATAAAGGAATTGAGCATCTCCATTTGCAAGAGTTTTTAACTAATTTCACATAAGCAGGAAACAACCTTACAATATGATGAAGAGGTAATATTGATATGAATTTTATGAAACACAAACCTAAAGAAATAAATAAAGCAGATTGGAATTCAGTTGATTCTCCTGAACTTTCAAAAGATGTTTTATTTAAAATGACATCTGTAAAAGAGAATCACCCTCATATTCCAAATAAAGTACGAGGTCCACAAAAAGAACCGCTAAAGATTCCAGTTTCAATTCGTTTAAGCCCTGATATTATAGAATTCTTTAAAACTGAAGGGAAAGGCTGGCAAACAAAAGCAAATAATATTCTTCGCGAATATGTTAATAGTCATTACCTGTAAAAAATTACTAATATTGCTCATAAAATGAGAAAATCGAAATAACTATTACAGAGATTATCTTACCAATTAACTGATAAAAACACTCGAAATAATTGTTTTATTTAGTGCATATTTATTCACGTTGCAAAATACTCACACTTCTTTTTGTTTCATTTCTTAACTTAGATTTACAATTGGTGTAATTTTTGCTTAACATAATAATATGAAGAAGAATCTCATTAAATCAGAAAAATCTATTTTTTTTCTACTTGGAATAATTGCAATTTTTGTTTCTTCAATTATTGCTCTTTCTTTAAGTAAAAATATTAACAAATATGATTTTGCAAAAGTAAAAGAATTTTTTGAGGGAAAAGAGTTTAATACAACATCTCATTATTACGATTTAAATAATGACGGATTAAGTGAAAGAATTCCAGTTGCATATTGGAAAGAGGATAAAAATTCTTGGCTACAGATTCATAATATTAATGGCGATGTAGTTGACCAATTTAATTTTTGGTTAAGAAAGATTTTTCACGACCAACACACTCATAATAGTTGGATGACCGTTGAAGATTGGGACGATGATGGGATAAAAGAGATATTTATTACTTCTATGGAAAAGGATTCCCTTTTTCTAAATATTATCTCTACAAGAGATTCAAAGTTCATATTAAAAAACAGACTTATTTATATTAGGAAAAGTATAAGAAAAAAACATCCGTGGGATGTTTTTCGAGTTATTGGTAAAACTTTAGATGTAAACAAAGATGGTAGCAAAGACTTACTTCTTTCCTTCGGAACTGGTTATTCTTTACAACCACGTGGTTTTATGACATACGACATAATAAATGATTCCATAATTGATACATTTTTCACAAAGGCAAGTTTTACTGATATTTCCATTTTGGATATTGATAACGATGGTGAGGTGGAAATACTTTGTCGCTCTGGCGCTGGTGGAAATTATTCCGACACAACTGGTTATCCAGATAATAAAGCATGGTTTTTTGTTTTAAATAAAGACCTTAGTTTTAAACTGCCACCACGAAGTTACGGACAAATGCAAACCTCTATACAATATACAGTTGTAGATTCTGAAATAATAATTATTGCAACTGGAATAAATGATAGCCTTGATGCGGTTTATGAACGTATTTCCAACAAGGGTAAATTATTAGCGAGGAAAACTTTTGAAAAATTAGGTAATGGTAAAATTCAGTCTTTCTATCAAAATGGTGAATTGTTTTTTATCAGCACAATGAAAAACAGACCGGCAATAATTTATGACCAAAACCTAAATGTTATTATAAAAAAAGATAATTTTGGATACTATTATTTTGCAGCAGATTTTACAGCAGACGGGAAAAAAGAATTAGTTTTTAAATATAAAAATAGATTTATAATAACTAACCAACTATTAGATAAAATTGCTGAATTTTCTAAAGATAAAATTACAACCACTCCGGAACTGGTTTTATTGGGCAAAAATAAAGCAAATGGAATTGCAATTCAAACAGCTAATGTAAATACTATTTACCAATTAGAATTTTCTTTAATCAATAAACTCTTTATTCCGCTTACTTTTCTATTTGGGGTGTTGTTATTTTTTGTCCTTCTCGGTTTTCATTATGGATTAAAACAGGTTTCAATGGTATATCAAACTTTTTCATTTTTTATTAACGAAAATGATTCGGCGTTAATGTTAATTAATCCTAAAGGGAAATTATTAAACTACAACAAGCAATTGTTAAGTTTGATGAGGGATAAAAATATAAAGAAAGGAATTAACTACAATAGCTTTTTAGCAAATTATAATGATATCAAATCCAACCTTGATTCAGCTCTGTTAGAAGAAAAAGCTATCACAGATAATATTTCCATCTTTATAAATGATGAATCATTTAAAGGTAAAATTGAAATAATACCATTTAAATCTTTCTTCGGATATACATTTGCCTATTTGGTAAAAATTGTAGATCAAACAACTGAAATAATGAACGAGAGAATGCAAGTATGGAGCCACACAGCACAAAAAATTGCACACGAAATTAAAACTCCACTTGGTTCAATTCAGTTAAATCTTAAAGCCTTAAAAAAGAGGATTCAACTTGATTACAATAATATTAGTTATGAAATTAAAGATGATATTTCAACAATTGAAAGCCAAGTAAAGAGAATTAAAAAATTAACTTCTTCATTTCTAAAAATTTCTAATCTGGAGAAATCTGAGATTAGTGTTTATTCCCTTTCAGAATTAATTAATAATGCACTACAAAAATTTAACAGTTATTTAACTGATAGAGTTGAAATAAAGAGAGACAAATCTATAAATGGCTACAATGTTTCGGTTGATAAAAATCAATTTATTGAGTTGCTGCAAATAATATTCGAAAATTCAATTGATGCACTTGGTGGAAAAGGGGAAATTAAATTAAGTATAAAAAATCAACATAGTGTTTTAAATGAAAATAACATGATTAAATTAGTAGTAAAAGACTTTGGAAAAGGAATAAAACCTGAACATTTAGAAAAAGTGTTTGACCCATATTTTACAACAAAGGAAGATGGAACAGGGTTGGGATTAGCTTTTGCACGTAAAATTATTAGAGATAATCACGGTACTATTGAAATAGAATCTAACATAAATGAAGGTACATCAGTAATTTTAACAATACCACTAGCAGAATAGAACGCGGATTTTTATGATGGTTATGATTAATTAAGATTTAAATCAAAACAAATCATAATGATCATAAAAATCAGCGTTCCAATAAGGAACAATAATGAAACATAAAATATTAGCAATTGATGACGATGAAGTTTTCTTAAAATCATTAGAAAAAATACTTAAACTAAATAACTTTAACGTTGCCTTAATTTCAAATCCTTTAAAAGTAATTGATTTTATAAAAGTAAATTCACTCGATTGCGTAATTACAGATGTTAAAATGCCTGGAATGAATGGGATTGATCTGCAAAAAGAGATTTGTAAAATTGACCCAGGTTTACCAATAATTGCAATTTCAGGGCAGAGCAATATTTCTAATGCTGTTGAAATGATAAAAAATGGAGCTTATGATTTTATTGAAAAACCAGTTGACGAAGAGCGTTTAATTGTTACAATCAATAATGCAATTGAAAAGCAAACCATTCTTGAAGCAAATAAAAATATTTTTACTGAGTTAAAAGAAAATTACAGAATGATAGGGCAAAGTGATGAGTTTAATGAAATAATAGAGAATATAAATATTATTGCTCCTACTAATGCACGAGTTCTAATAACAGGTGAAACTGGAACTGGTAAAGAGTTAGTGGCATGGGCAATACATCATAATAGCAAAAGGAAAAACAAACCCTATTTAAAATTAAATTGTGCCTCTATCCCTTCTGAGTTGTTAGAGAGTGAATTATTTGGACACAAAAAAGGTTCATTTACAGGTGCAGATAGAGATAGAACTGGTAAATTTATGGCTGCAAATGGTGGTACTCTTTTTTTAGATGAAATAGGAGAAATGGATTTTTCTCTTCAATCAAAACTTCTAAGAGTTCTTGAAGAAAACGAAATTGAACTAATTGGTGAAAACAGTCCAAAAAAAATAGACGTTAGAATTGTTGCAGCGACTAATAAAAATCTTAAAGAAGAAATCAGAAAAGGAAATTTTCGTGATGATTTATTTCACAGAATAAATGTATTTGAAATATACATTCCCCCACTATCACAGCGTAAGAAAGACATACTGCCTTTGTCTTATCATTTTGTCAAAATATTTAGCGAAATGTATAACAAGAAAGTTTTAAGTATTTCTGCACAAGTTGAAGGATTATTACTTAATCAAGAATGGAATGGTAATATAAGAGAGCTAAAGAATTGTATTGAAAAATTAGTGATTTTTTCTACTGGGAATGAAATTACTGTCAATATTTTTTATAAAGCAATGGGTAACGGACATTCTGATTATAATAATTTGAGTGACAAAAAATCTTTTAAAACTGCAAAAGAGAATTTTGAAAAAGAACTGATATTGAAAACCCTTACTGATAACAACTGGATTGTTAAAAACGCTGCTGAAGAATTAGGATTGGAGAGAACAAACTTATTTAAAAAAATGCAAAAATATGGAATCAGAAAATAAAGATTATTTCACTTCGGTTTCCAAAAGTATTTATCCAAAATTAGACAATCATCAACAAACTCAATGCCCTCCGGTACTAACAAATCCATCATTAAGGCTGGGCATTTTACCACTTAATGTACCAAATCTGTTTATAATATCCTTGTTTACTTTTGCTAAGAAATTCTGTTAATCCGAGATTATGCAACAGAAATAAATAATATGGGGTATGTAATCATCACCCGTGTTTATATTTGATAAAATATTTTCCACAATTTCAGTCATTGTTATGTTAAAACTCAAGTGTAAACTGTCCACAATTGAGTATATAGATAACCTATCT
>JAKITG010000113.1 GCA_021648195.1 Flavobacteriaceae bacterium
AACTATGTGATATTTACAATCATAGGTTGTATGTGTTGTCTTTCGATAATTTTGCATACAACAAAAATACAAAAACTAAAGTCGTCGCCTAAAGGCGAGGGATTTAACCCCAGAATGATACATTAAACTTGAAAAAACAAGTGTTGTCCAGTTAAAATATCAGATTACTCCGCTTACACTATTCCAAAGCTCCGGTTTTCCTTTAGCACGAAAAATAAATGCTGTTGATTGAAAACAACCTGTTCTGTTGCCGATAAAGTAGATATCCTTATCCGCTATTTTCGATGACCAAATCGGATGGTGTTATTGCTTGATTCAAAATCTTTATCTATTTTCAACTGACGTAAGAGATTTATTGTATGCTTATAACTTGGATATTTTGTTCATTAGAACGTGAAAGAGTAACTACGTCATTGCCTTGAGAAAGAAGCAGTTCAGTAATGTTTAGACCTTGAAAGCCAGTTGCTCCAGAAACGAAGATTTTCATAATTGTAATTTATTAATTTGAGGTTTGTAGTTCTGTCATTAACTTCAGTGCGTCAAATTGTTCCTAATGAGCCTTTATTTTATTATTTACAATTTGATAAATTGTAATTCCCGCTATTTCTATTTCTTTAATTTGTCGGTGGAATATTCATAAATTCTCCTGTATGCCTAATTTTGGCTTCCCATACTGCAGTATAGATGTTGCCATCAATAAATAAATGTTTGACTTTATACTGCTGTGTAAAAGCAGATGTAATTGTTTTTACGGTTTGCTTAAAACCAGCCTTGGTTGGCTTTCCTCCAAAAGCAGGAACATAATCTGTAAAATCGTCTGCTAGAAGGTTCTCGACTTTAGTAACGGCTTCATCCGAAGTAGTGCCATCATAGAATGCCTCAAAATAAGTTTTAGCAATTGTTTGTTTTAAGTTGTTCATTTTAAGAATGTTTTATCAGGGCAAACTCACACCTTTATTTTAAGGACCTTTAATAAGTATTGATTATCCCAACTAGCTTTTAATCTTTTCCCTTTGACTCCTTGTTTTTCTGTTTTTTCATTTTTCAATAAGTTTAGTGCTATTTTTAAGAGTACAGAATAGTTTTGTACTGCATTTTTATTTCTTTTTCTGGAGGCATCCTCTCCAAAAGAGACATCTAATGTCCAATGTAATTTATTTTCAACAGCCCAATGAGAACGGATTGAAGTTTGGAATACATTGGCTTTATCCTCTAAGTTTGAGATATAATAGCGTGTTGCTTTTTCTGTTTCCTTGTTACTATTTTTAAATTCTCTAACACTTTCTACTCTTATAATACTAGCTAAATCTCTCCAATCATTTTGACTTTCAATAAACTTAAAATCTGTAATAACACTACAAGTTCGAGTTTCTATTCTTCCATGTCCTAAATCTTGATGAACATTAATATCTAGCTGCTTTGCAAACTTAAATTCATCTTTTATATTTTCTAATAAATGAGCTTGGTTTGCTTTTACTGCCAAAATATAATTGGCATCATTCTTAATTATCTTTTCTGTAATTTCCTTTTGAGTTCCCATAGCATCAATGGTTACGGTTTGACCTGATAAATCAAGAATGTCTAATAATTGAGGAATCGCAGTAATTTCATTTGACTTCTCTGCTGTTTTTATTTGACCTAAAACAAGATTGCTTTCACAAGCCCAAGCACTAACCATATGGATAGGAGATTTCTTTCCATGAGATTTTGCTCCTCTAATTGTTTTACCATCAATAGCAATTATTTGTCCTTTTGTCAAATCTGAAATAGAATTAACCCATTCTATAAAACAAGTTTCAAATTGAATGCTATCAATAGAAGAAAACATCCTGTTTATAGTGTCTTCTGAAGGTATGCCTTCAGGTAATTCAAGGAATGTTTTTAAAAACACCTCTTTTGATTTAGCAAATCCAACCATTTGTTTCCACGTTTACTCATTTCTTTTCTATTTGTTTTGGTATTCCACGCCAAAGGCGGACAGGCTGTGATGTGCTTCGCAGTTCTGCGCCACAAATCACCGAAATTATTCCAATAAGAAGGATGTCAATTAAATTATGAAGTTGGTTTATATGGCTTCTAGGATCTTCTACTTGCTTAAAAATTGTTATTATTTTACTATCTGATTTCATTGTTTAAGTTATTGATTATCAGTGTAATATACAAATAATTAATAACTTAAACAACTATATGTCAATCGGTTGTGTGGTTTTTGTGAAAAAATAAGTGTGAGTTTGCTCTGGTGTTTGCTTATCCAAACAGGTTGTTAAACAATTTAATCTTACTCAAGGAGCAGGATTAGGTTGTAACTCATTAATAGCATCTATTTTCTCTAAAACATCTTCCGATAAATTAACATCAATACTCGCAATATTTTCTTTTAATTGCGCTATTGTAGTTGCTCCAATAATATTACTGGTAACAAAAGGTTGTTGGTTGATAAATGCCAATGCCAATTGCACCAAGCTCATATTGTTTTTTTGTGCTAATTCCAAATATTTTTTTGTGGCAAAAGTAGCTTGATCACCCATATATTGGCGCATAATTTTTAGTTGAGGAAATTTTTCTAAGCGAAATTTTTTTGAGATGTTTCCCAAATATTTTCCACTTAAAACGCCAAATGCCAAAGGAGAATAAGCTAATAAGCCTACTTTTTCTTGTATTGACATTTCTGCCAACCCCATTTCAAAAGTTCTGTTTAATAATGAATATGGATTTTGAATAGTCTTACATCGGGTAAAATTATATTTTGTGCTTTCGTTTAGGTGTCGCATCAATCCCCAAGGAGTTTCATTAGAAATTCCATAATGGCGAATTTTTCCTTCTTTTACCAAAGCATTTAATTTTTCAATAACTTGATTGAAGTTGTCTTTCCATTTTTCTTCAACATTATGTTTGTAATTTCTTGTTCCGAAGAAGTTTGTATTTCGTTCTGGCCAATGCAATTGGTAAATATCAATATAATCTGTTTGTAAACGGGTAAAGCTTTTTTCAAGAGCCTCATCAATAGCTTTATTAGAGAAACCCATATTTTCTCTAATATAAACTAACCCTGGACTTGGACCAGTAATTTTTGTAGCAATAATAAGGTCTTCTCGTTTTTGATTTTTCAACCAAGTACCAATAAATTTTTCGGTAGAACCTTGTGTTTCTAGTCGACCAGGAACGGAATATAATTCGGCAGTATCAATAAAATTAACTCCTTTCTCAACAGCGTAATTTAATTGTTCGTGAGCTTCTGCTTCGGTATTTTGTTCTCCAAATGTCATTGTGCCCAAACAAATCTTACTTACTTTGATATTGGTATTGGGTAGGTTTGTGTATTTCATTTTTTATAATTTGAAGATTTGATAATTAGCAAATTAACTAATTGAGTATTGCTTCAATTCCTGGTAAAGTTTTTCCTTCAAGCATTTCAAGCATAGCACCTCCGCCTGTAGAAACATAGCTCACTTTATCGGCAAGACCAAATTGTTTTACAGCAGCAACTGAGTCGCCACCACCCACTAATGAAAAAGCTCCTTCATCGGTTGCATCTGCAATAGCATTGCCAATTTCTATAGTTCCTTTGGCAAATTTTTCCATTTCAAAAACTCCAATCGGACCGTTCCATAAAATAGTTTTCGATTCGGCTATAACAAATGAAAAGCCAACATTAGTTTTTGGTCCAGCATCTAAACCTTGCCATCCGTCAGGAATATGGTAAATATCACATACTTGGGTATTTGCATCTTCGCTAAAAGCATCTGCAGCAATTACATCAATGGGCAAATGAATACGAGTATTTTTTGATTTGGCAAGGTTTAAAATGTCTTGCGCAACATCTAATTTATCATCTTCAACAATTGAGTCGCCAATATTACCACCTTTTACTTTGATAAAAGTATATGCCATACCGCCACCAATAATAATATTATCGACTTTTTCGATTATATTTTTTATGACATCAATTTTTGAAGAAACTTTTGCGCCACCAATAATAGCAGTTACAGGTTTTTGGCTATTGTTTAAAACAGCATTCAAGCTTTCAATTTCTTTGGCTAATAGTAAACCAAAACATTTATTGCTAGGAAAAAATTGTGCAACAATTGTTGTAGAAGCATGCGCTCTATGTGCTGTACCAAAAGCATCATTTACATAAATATCACCAAGCTTTGAGAGCTGTTCTGCGAAAGTTTTATCTCCGTTTTTTTCTTCAGGGTAAAAACGTAAATTTTCTAACAGTAAAATTTCACCATTTTCTAATTCAGCAACAGCTTTTTCTGCATCTTCTCCAACACAGCTTTCAATAAATTTTACTTTAACACCAATAATATTAGAAACATTATTTACAATATGTTTTAAAGAAAATTTTTCATCTATTCCTTTTGGGCGACCCAAATGAGACATTAGTATTACGCTTCCTCCATCTTCTAAAATTTTTAAAATAGTTGGCTTTGCAGCTTCAATTCGAGTTGTATCGGTTACTTGAAAAGCATCATCTAATGGAACATTAAAATCTACTCGAATTAATGCTTTTTTATTTTCAAAATTAAAATTGTTTACTGTTGTCATTTGTTAAAATTATTTTTTTCGCTAAAGCGGATGAATTATCAGTTTTAAGAAAACAAAGGTAAGAATTACTTGGCAGTTGCAATAACGATATTTTAAAGATATTTATAATGAGTTAAGAACATAAATTTGCGGTATAATTGTTTTGTAAAGTTGCACAAAAAGAACACAGCTTTAATAGTAAAATATTTTTTTTAAAACCTTGTAGGATGGCTAAGTTATAAATTAATTTTCTTTTTAATTACCACAGCATCATTTACAACAAAAGGCATAGGCATCATAATTTCGGTTCGAGGTGTTATTTTCTCTTTAATAGATTTAATTTTTGGATGAGTATATAAATCATAGGAAGCTTCTAAAAATTCTAATTCTAGTTTTTCTTCTTTCGGAATACTAAATTTAAGATCTAAAGAATTGTCATTATCTGAAAAGTAATAGCTTAAAATATTCTTTCTTTTTTTGGTAGTAAAAATATATTTTTTACCTTTTTTCATCTTTAAAATTTCACTGTTTACAACAAAACTTTTAAAATGAAGAGTATGTTTGCTAAACAGGTCTAATCGATTTACTTTTCTTTGCGGAATTATTTTGAGATGAATTTCTCTATCATTTTCAATAATAGTATCTCGAATAATTTCAACTATAGGTTGAGAAAGATTTATCAAGTTGGTTTTTTTATGCAATTTGAAATTAGATCCGTATTTGCTAGAAGAAATGTTGTTGACAAGACCTCCTTGTGTTGGGTCGTCTCCTAAAAATTGTTGTGTAAATTCATCAATTTCGGTATTATAACTTGCCCAATACGCTTCGTTCTTATCTGCATCAAATATGTATAAAATACTATTGGGTTGCTTTCTATTTTTGGTGTAGCTTGAGGAAAAAGATGCAGAAACAAAAGCTAAAAGTCCAACAAATAAAAATAATTTGCTTAACTTTTTAATGTTTCTATAGGATGAAAAAATTGGAATAAGAAGCGAAATCAATAAAACGGTAAAAATAGTACTTATTCCTATCATTTTAAGACCTAATCCCACAGGAAACATTTGAATTAGTGGTGTAAAAATTATTAGAATTGGGATAGCTAAAACAGAAAAGAGAATAATCTTATTTGATTGATTTTCGTGGGTAAACAAAATAATTGCCAATACAATTAAAGAGATGAATACAGGTACAATAAAAAATCCTGCTCCAGGTAAATATAGCACAACTAAGGTGTTTATGAGTAACCAAATAAAGATAGGCGCAATAAATAAGTTTTTTGTTTTATATTTTTTAAAATATTTACTGTAAATCCATAAGGTAATTCCAAGGGTTAGAGCAATAAATGCTGAAATATAAAAATGTCCGTTATAAGTAAATCCATGTAAAATATCTAGGTACTTCGGATAAATTTTAAGAATTAGTTTCCATCCGTAAACGGCTAAAATTCCGCTAAGGAAAAGAGAACTAAAAATTGGAATAAACCCAATAAATATTTTTTTTATAGATAATTGTTTGCTTTTTAATCCGAAAAATATAAGTCCAATAAATAAGATTAAAGCTAAGATTAGTAATGGCAAAATCCAAGAAAAAGGATAGTTTACCAAACCAAACCCGAGAAAATCAAAAAACACAAAATCTTTATTAGAAGATAAGTTTTCAAGATTAGTATCGGCAAAATGATAGAGTAGTGGCATTAAATATTCGGCTTGATGTTGTAATGTATTTTTATCTAATCTTTCGTATGAATCTTGAGCAGTATGATAATCAAAATGATTATCTAAAAAGGCGAAATTAAAGCCATCAATATCTCCACCTTCTCTAAAAATTGTTAAATCGGTATCGTTTGGTAACATTTTATAGATACTGTATAAAAGTGAATTTCCAACAGGGTATTTAACATTGGCTTTATTAAAAGCTTTAATTAGGTTTTGATTGCCTCCATTGGTTTCCATTAATATATAACTTGGTCCGCCACTTCCTCTAGCTTCAAAATTAAGAACCAAGCCAATATTTTTTGCCCAAGAATGATGTTTTACAAAAGCATTTGCTCCTAATAAGCCCAATTCTTCAGCGTCGGAAATTAAAATAATAATATCATTTTTAGGTTTGGGGTTTGTCGCTAGATAGGCTCTAATTCCTTCTAAAATAGTAACAACACCACTACCAGCATCACTTGCACCAAGAGAAGAATGAGGTGACGAATCATAATGTGAAAGTAGGAGTAGGGCTTTGCCTTTTTCACTTCCTTTTATTCTAGCAAGAATATTTTTTGTATTGGCACCAGCACGCCATTTTTGATTGATTGAAACTTGAGTTTGCACTTCAACAGTTAAGCCTATTTTTTTCAATTCATTGATAATATAATTGCGTACCTCTACATGATTTTTTGCGCCAACATAATGAGGTTTTTTGCTAATTTCTTTTAAATGAATTAATGCTCTTTCGGTTGAAAATTTTGTTTTTGGGGTATCTAAAAGTGTATTTTTTTTTGGCATTAAAGAATAGATACTCCAAAATATTGTAGCAATAATTATAATGAAAGAAATTGGTGAAGTGTATTTTTTAGACATTTATTTCAGAGTTTAAAAGAGAATAAATGTATGAAAAATTTTATAAGGAAAACAGACTAATGTAAATAATAGAAATTAATTTTTAATGATATTCAATTCTCTCCATTTGATATTTATATTATTATGTACTTGATCTTCCATATTTTTTTTGGCATCAAAAAGTTTTTCTTTAGGAATAGGACTAGCAATTAAATCAATTTTATTGATAAAAAATATTTGTCCGATATTAATTTTTGAATGTTCGTTAGCTTTAAAAACATGACTTTTTTTAAGCGCAATTTTCGCATCCCAACGAAACAATTTGGGATACCATTTTTCATTAATTTTTTGATAGCTTATGGTTTTATTAAAAGTTGGGTTCTCTATTTTCAATCCTAAAACAAATAAAATA
>JAKITG010000114.1 GCA_021648195.1 Flavobacteriaceae bacterium
ATTTTTAACCGCATTTGCAATTATTGATGATATTGGTGCTGTGCTCGTAATTGCTGTTTTTTATAGTTCGGGCATTAATTGGTTGTTGTTGGTATATGCCCTTATTCTATTTTTAATTCTCCTTTTCCTTTCGTATCGAAAATTACATTCTAAGTATATAATTTTATTATTTGGTATTATTATTTGGGTATTTTTTTTAAAGGCAGGTATCCATCCAACGGTAGCAGGTGTACTTTTAGCATTTACCATTCCTATCAGACAAAAGATAAACCTTAAAACATATACAGATAAGCTTTTTGAAATTACAAACAAAATAAAAATAGCTGCTGACAACAAAACTTACATTCTTTCGAAAAAGCAGATAGAACAGATAGATAATTTAGCAGCTTGTACGGATAAAGTGCAGTCGCCACTTCAACAACTTGAGCACAGGTTGCATAATTGGGTTGCATATCTTATCATTCCAATATTTGCATTTGCCAATGCTGGTGTTTATTTTAGTATGGATATGAATTTAGATTACCCTCTCGTTTTCAATATAGCAATTTGTTTGCTTGCCGGAAATTTTATAGGTGTTACATTGATGTCTTTTTTAAGTGTGAAGTTGGGCTTAACGGAATTGCCAAAAGGTACAAACTATTTGCAGATATTGGGCATTGCTTGTTTAGCTGGTGTAGGGTTTACCATGTCAATTTTTATTTCAAACTTAGCATTTGCTGAAAATTCAGTTTTTGTAGATTCAGCAAAAATTGGAATTCTTATTGGATCGTTCATTTCGGGTATAACAGGATATACAATTTTAAAAATTAGTACCCGAAAACAACGAATAAAGAAATAAAACCTATTTTAGCATGTTCTAACTGCATTATTTATGCGTCAAGTTTAGTATATATGCGAGGCATCAAAAGCTGAAGGTGTAGTTGCCTACTGCGAAGCTTTTGCTACGAAGTAGATGTGCAATAATTGATGCACCTTTGGTAAAAATATATAAAACTTTAATTTTTATGAATTTCTTTTTAACGTATTGCTCAACATAGTTATATCCATATTTTATTTATTTTTATGGATAATGCAAGTTCTATGATAAACACTATGGGTTTGTAAAGAAATAACATGACTGGAATTGACGAAGTTATTTTGTGCGATAACAAGACAAAAAACGTAGCTATAACCATAGCTACAGCGAGGCCTTTAACGAAGTTAGCGTGCAAAAGAACGAGTTAAAACGCTTAGGTTATTTCATTACAAGCCCTATAATAAACATTTTATAACATCATGAAAGACACAAAAACTACAAATATACTTTTGTTGATAATTGTAATCCCCCTAATTTTTTATTTGTTAAAAACATTATCCTTTATTTTCATACCCTTTGTTTTATCAATGTTTATTACTTTGTTGTTTTTGCCATTGGTAAGATGGCTAAACAAGAGAAAAGTACCTAAACCAATAAGTATTTTAATTGTAATTTTTATAGTTGTCGGTTTATTAAAATTAAGCGGGGTATTAATTCAGCTTTCGAGCAATGAGATATTGTCTTCTGACGGTATTTTTTTAGAAAAAGCAGAAACCAAACTTGTCAACTTAATAGTATTTTTGGAAGGGTTTTTCGGAATTGAGCGTGTAAAAGGCGATAGTGTTTTAACTCATTATTTTCAAGAAAATAATATCCTTAAAAACTTTGGTTTAACCTTAGATTATATTGGCAATACTATTTCGACGATATTAATGACCGCCTTTTTTGTTGTTCTGTTACTCTCCGAATCTTTTAATTTTCAAAAATTGTTAAACAGCACCATATTAAAACAAAAATATTCTTCCGTTAAAACTTTTATGAGAATTGAAAAGGACATAATTAAATTTGTTAAAGTAAAATTTGTAATAAGCTTGTTTACGGGAGTTGGTTTTACTCTCGCTTGTCTTTTTTTCGACATAAGTTTTCCGATTTTCTGGGGACTATTTGCTTTTATTATCAATTTTGTTCAAATGATAGGTTCAATAATTTCGGTTGGGTCGTTGTCATTGTTTGCATTTGTAGAGCTCGAGCCAACAGGTACGTTACTCTTTTTCATTCTTACAATAACGGCTGTTCAGGTTGTTATGGGTGGAGTTTTAGAACCTGTTTTTATGGGGAAAACTTTTTCTGTTAACGTTATAACTATTTTAATAATGCTAATGCTTTGGGGATACATTTGGGGTGTGCCCGGATTAATAATGTCAATACCAATTACAGTATTTCTTAAAATTATTTTAGAACAATTTCCAAAAACTCAAATTATTGCGAGCCTAATGGCCGGAGCAGACCCAAAAGTTAAACTTATGTGGAAGGAAAATAATAACGATACCATGGAATAGAAATTAACTTCTCAAATATTTCATTCAGTTGCTTACACTACCTTTTAATAGTCTAAAGCTTAAAATTATTAATGGCAATTGTAACCCAAAAGGGAAATCTAAACAAAGTCGGTTAATCATTTTTAAAATACGATAAATTATAGTTCACCAAAGATTTTTCATGTTTGATTTCTTTCTGAGAGAATTGTGATATTATGTAAATTTTGCATTCTTATATCGATATCCGAGATAATATCGGCACATTCTTTTAATTCAAGTGTGACAGCTTCAATTTTTTTATCTGTAAGTTTGAATGACAATTCATGGTCTAGCGATGCCCAAAAATCCATTGCAATGGTCCGGATCTGAATTTCCACTTTGACAAGTTCTGTACTCGCTGACAAAAAAACCGGTACTGTAACAATCAGATGGAGGCTTCGGTAACCGTTCGGCTTCGGGTTTTTAATATAATCGGAAGTTCGGATTACGCCAATATCATCCTGCGAAGTAAGCAGGTCTGCAATCAAATAGATATCATCAATGTAAGAACATATCACCCTAATTCCCGCAATGTCAGTGAGATTCTTCCGGGCCGATTCAACGCTGAGTTCACAACCAAGCCTGTTTAGCTTATCCATGATACTCTTGGGTGTTTTAATCCTTGATTTTATAGAATGTATCGGGTTTCGATCTTTTACATGTTTAAATTCATCATTCAGATTATCCAGCTTTGTTGAAATTTCGCGTGCTGCGGAAGAATATAGATTTTCTGTTACTATAAAAGAATGAATTGCTTTGGCTTCATCATCTGGCAGAATATAGCCCTTTAGCCCATCGAATATATATGCTACTTTTGAACTGTCAATACTTTTCATTTTGTTCAACTTTTGTTAATGGTTTATTCTTTAAAACCTTGTTTTTGATATACTTCCTGAAATTCAAGCTGCCTATATTTACTTTGATAATTGAATTAGACTCTCCTGGAACTTGAAAAATCTATCCGTTGCTGGAAGGAAGATGACACATAGTGCTACATGTTCATGTTCACTCAATGTCTTTTGTTTTATCACTTCTCAATGTCTTCTTTAATAGATAATAACCAAAAGAAATAGCAGTAATTATTGCTGCAATTGCAAAAAGAGTCAATGGGTCCTCCTCACTATAATCGAGTACAATTACTTTACGGGAAACAGCAATGAGACTGACAAGCAGGATAACTTCCCCGTGAAATACATTCTCCTTCAGATACAATTTTACAGTTTCAAACAATTCAAAACCTATTAAAACAATTAAGAAGAAACCAAAAATTTCCATTAAGGAATTAATATCAATGATAATTCCTTTTGACTCAAAAGGATTTGATAATTCATTCACAATAATAACTGCAACTTCAGCTGTAGAAAGAACAAGTACAATAGCCATTAAAGCAACTAAGGTTACAATAATAATCCTTTCGATGCTTTTAATTATTTTCTCGAATGTATTCATAAATTAAATAATAATAGTGCGTAATAATATACTACTTTCCGGATCTATAATGTTTCCTGATTTCGTGTTCAATTTTTTTATCCCATAACCTGGATAACAAATCCTTCGCCATATTGTCGTAATATACAGCATTTACATTATCGCCAATTATCCTGTGTACTTCTGCAAGTTTATACATTGACGGGATATGCATATCATTAATTTGCAGGCAAATTATATATTGGCTTATTGCTTCTTTATAAAACCCGCTTTTAACCAAATCGTTGGCATTTTTAAAATGAACTTCTATCTCTTTAATTTCATTGTCGAACCTTAATTGAATAATATCTTGTATTTTGGTTGTAACAAAAGAGCAAGGCATTTCACGGGTAACTTTCTCGGTAATGCTACCCATTATTAATCTGTTCAACCCTGAACGCCCGTTTGTACCCATAACCAATAAATCGTGGCCATATTCTTTAATCGTAAGCAAAATTGTTTCACTGGCAACACCAGCCTGAATGTCTGTTTTGTAATCTATTCCATTTAAGTCGAATCTCTTGATAAATTGATTCATTTCTTTTTCAATCTGGTTTAACCTATACGCATTCTCCTTTTCTTGGTCTATTTTTAATCTCGGTGAAGTATTTGCAAATGGTTCATAAACACCGAGAATCCTCAATGAAGCCTTAAATTTTCTTGATAATAAAATAGCATTTTTAAGCGCACGACTGGAAGGTTCAGAAAAATCAACAGGGCATAGTATGTTCGTTAATTTCGTTTTTTCATTAGATTTAACAACCCATACTGGTTTGTCTGACAGCCTGATTAACTTATCAGCATTGATACCCAGCTTAAATTTTTCATTTTTGCCCTTACTGCCCGAACCTGCAAGAATTAGGTTGACATTCTCCTCAATAGCTATTTGAAGTATTTTATCAATGGGTTTGCCATATTCGACCACAGGCTCCCTCGCTATTATTCTTTCTTTTTTGAAAGTCTCTTTTACCTTATTTAGTGATTCATAAATGGCATTAGTTACAATCTCCTTAATGTCATTATGCACAATTTCTTCTGAAAGAACATATATTACGATAATTTCCGAATTATAAGACCGGGCAATTTTGATTGCAGTATTTAGTTGTTCTTTATAGTCTGTATTTACATCAATCGGCATCAAAATTTTTTCAAGTAGTTTCATGTTGTTTTTTTAAATAAAAATCATAATATACAAATATTTTCCCATTTCAACCTTCTGTTTTAATACTAATGCTATTGTAAATAAATGTATAAATATACTTTTAAAGTTGGTGCAATTATGAGATGAATAGTGGGGATACGAGGAATGAGGTTTTTGTACCTACTACATGAGAAGATTATCCTGACTTTTTTTTATCATCCGATTTTGCAATTGAATGGGCTGCAAGTGGCGCTGTTAGATAAATAAATATAATCACCATTACGGCTTTTAGCCAGACAATTCCTGAATTAAAAAATATGCTTACGCCGATAATAAGCAGCAACAAGCCAAAGGAGGTTGCTTTCGTTGTAGCATGCATCCTGCTGTACAAATCATCAAAACGAATAAGCCCAATAGCTGCTATAAGCATAAATATTGAACCTAAAAGTATCACTAAAGCTATTATTATATCATTCATTTTTTCTGTTTTAAATAGGTTGAAATAGCTACAGTGCCGATAAATGAAACTAAGGAAATAATGATTACAATATCAAAATACATAGCCTTATTTATCAAAACACTATAAACAAGAATAAAACCCATGGTAATGGATGCAATTAAATCCATTGCCACAATTCGGTCGCTTACGGTTGGGCCTTTAATCATGCGTATAAACGAAAGGCCAAAAGCCAGTAATAGCATGGCAAAAGCCAAAATTAAAACAATATTTAAAAGTGTAGGTTCCATCTTCTATTCAGTTATTCTTCTAATTTTTTCCTGGATTTTTTTTATTTCTGCAAGTATTTCGTCTTCGGTTTTTAAATAAAGAACATGTACCAATATAAATTTCCTGTTTTCAGTTATATCTGTTACAAGAGTACCCGGGGTCATGGATAGAAGATTACTGAATAATAACATACCAAATTCCGATTTTAAAGTCAGAGGTACTCTTATAAATCCTGGATTAGTATTCATTTCAGGGGTCAAAATATCATATGCAATTAAGATATTGGACCGTACTAACTGAACAGCATAAATTGCCAAGAAATCTAATATATAATATAGCCTTCGAAATATATTCATGGTGTACTCCTGTTTAAAACACTTTCAATATAAGTTGAGGGATCAATCAACTGGTTTGCGGCTTCCATTGTATAATGAAAAACAGTAGCAGCAAATATCCCCAAAAGAATGCTGGCCAGGCCTAAAATAACGGAGGGCAAAACCGGCAGGAAATTCGGCTTTACAATGTTTTTATTTGCAAAACTATTTTTCGGAGCTTCTTTTAAAAAAGCTTCGTTCCATATTTTAATCATTGAATATAATGTGAGCATCGCTGTAAGAACAGCAACTGCAACAATCACATAATGTCCTGCCTCTATGCCGGCCTTAATCAGTATAAATTTTGCAAAAAAGCCCGATAAAGGAGGTACTCCTGCCAGGGCAAAAGCAGGAATAACAAACAGAATAGCCAATAGCGGACTTTGCTTAAATAAACCCCCTATATCTTTCAGGTAAAACGTACCTTTCATTTTATTAATTAAACCGGCAACTAAAAAAGTATTGGTTTTGGCAATCATATTATGAATGGTGAAAAAAATTGCACCTGCTATTGCCAATGGAGTAAAAATACCAAGGCCCATAATCATATAGCCAATTTGGCTAATAATATGATACGAAAGAATGCGCCTGGTTTCGTAATGGACAGAAGCAGCCATACCACCTACTACCATTGTAAATCCGGCAATAACAAGCAGCAGGTTCAACCAAAATTGTTGATCCTGTACAAAAAACAGGGTAAAAAAGCGAATAAGGGCGTAAACCCCGACCTTTGTGAGCAAACCGGCAAATAAAGAGGTGACGGTTATATTTGGAGTATGGTACGAAGAAGGCAACCAAAAAAACAAAGGAAAAACTGCTGCTTTAATCCCAAATGCAATAAAAAACAGGGCGGCGGTAGAATTGATAAAGATTGACTGCTCATTATTCCTCAAGATCTCAGCCAAATGAGCCATGTTTAAGGTTCCTGTTTTGCCATATAGTAAACCCAGTCCTGCTAAAAACAAAAGTGAGCCTATTAAATTTATGGCCATGTATTTAATACCACCTTCCAGTTGCTCTTTTGAATTCCCCAAAGTTATCAACACAAATGATGATATCAGTATGACCTCGAACCAAACATAAAGGTTAAACACATCACCGGTTAAAAAAGCTCCGTTTACTCCCATTGTAAGTGAGAAAAAAAACACATAAAACTTGGTAGATTTATGCTCGCCATGCATAAAGGAAATGGCATAAATTGAAATAGCAAACACTATCAATGATGAAACAATAAGCATTAAACCGCTTAAATAATCAACAACCAAAGTAATACCGAAAGGCGCTTTCCATCCACCCATATTTAAAGTCAGGATCCCATTGTCCTTAATTTTCAAAAAAAGATAAACTGAAATAACACACAATATTGCGCTTCCCAAAACCCCAATCCATTGGGCCAAAAGGTTCG
>JAKITG010000115.1 GCA_021648195.1 Flavobacteriaceae bacterium
TGAGGCTTTTTAACAGGGCAGAGCGTTAAAAAAATGTCCAGTGGACATTTTTAGCGATGAGCCAGCTGGCGTGTTGGCAAGGCAAAAGAACAAGACAAAATGTACAGGTTATTTTGTAACAAGCCCTAAACTACCAATTATAGTTTTCATTTTTTCGAGTACATCATTAGCGAAAATTGAAGCCTGCTCATTGTTTACAGCCATCATTGCAGCAACTGGATCAATTGCTGAAACTTCAACCGTGCCATTACTAAGCTCCTCAACAATTATATTACAAGGTAAGAAAACACCTAATTTACTATCTTCTTTTAACGCATCGTAAGCATAATTAGGATTACAAGCTCCTAAAATTACATATTGATTTACATCAACATTTAATTTCTTTTTAAAGGTAGATTTTATATCTATTTTGGTTAAGATACCAAATCCTTCTTTTTTTAATTCGGCAGTTACATTTTCTATAGCTTGCTCAAAGTTAATACTATCTTTCATAGTTCTACTGATAAAATAACTCATAATAATTTAAATTTTAGTTTATATAAAAGGGATATTTTCAACCAAAGTTAATCTTTTTTTATAATTTTATTTGTAACAAATGTTTATTATTTGCGTTAAGTTAAAAACTTATCTTTGCAAAAAATAATTGAATGAATTATATTTTATTTGACGGAAGTTCAAGAATCAATTTACTTCCATTAACATATACAAAACCCGTAGCCGAAATTAGAATAGGTATTTTAACCATTAGAGAAAAATGGGAGAAATGGTTGGCAACTACAACAACCACTTTAACAGAAGAATATTTAGAAGATAAATATCCTATTGTTGAAATGGAAGAAAACATAATGCTTAATGCTTCCTTTTTACCTACGGAAAAATTAGTAGAAACAATTAAAAATTTACAAAAAAATCAAGCCATATTTAAAGAAAATGAAATCCTTGCTTTTTTTACAACAGATACACAAGAAAAAGTTGATTTTGATTCTTATGATATTATAAACTATACAGATCATGTTATTCAAATTAAACATACTTGGGATATTTTTACCTATAATGGAGAAGCATTAAAATTTGACTTTGAATTGATTACCAAAGGAAGAGAATCTGCCCCAATTGCTAATACAGTACATTGTATTAATAAAAATCAAATCTTTTTAGAAGAAGGTGTTGAAATAGAAATAGGTATATTAAATGCTTCAAAAGGTCCAATTTATATAGGTAAAAATGCTTTAGTTATGGAAGGAAGCATGATTCGTGGTCCATTTTCTATGGGAGAACACTCTGTAGTAAAAATGGGAACCAAAATTTACGGACCAACAACACTTGGACCAAAATGTACCATTGGAGGAGAAGTTAAGAATGTTATTCTTTCAGGATACTCTAGTAAAGGACATGAGGGGTATTTGGGTGATGCAGTAATTGGTGAATGGTGTAATATTGGAGCTGACACTAATAATTCTAATCTTAAAAATAATTATGCAGAAGTGAAAATGTGGGAATATGAAAAAGAAAAGTTTGTAAAAACAGGATTGCAAGTTTGCGGTTTAATTATGGGAGATCATTCTAAATGTGCTATCAATACCATGTTTAATACAGGTACTGTAATTGGTGTTAGCAGTAATATTTATGGAAGTAATTTTCCAAGAAATTTTATACCTTCCTTTTCCTGGGGAGGAGCAGCCGGATTTAAAACCTATATGATTGATAAAGCCACAGAAACTGCCAAATTGGTTATGAACAGAAAAAATGAAGATTTCACTAAAAAAGATCAAAAAATATTAAATCATGTGTTTGAGTTAACGAAAAAATATAGAGCATAATTAATACAAATATTTTTTTGTTTTTTCTAGAGTTTAGAACCAACTTATAAACCTGAGTTCGGTCTTAGGGCTTGATACATTTTTTTAAATTAACCAATTAGTTATTCAATCTCGAACCTTCGGGATGACTTCGAATTGAATGGAAATTAACCTAAACTGAAAACAATTCTTAGACCGAACTCAGGTTATAAGTAAGTTATTTCTTTGCAGCTTGTACAAGTTCCAATTGATTTATATTTGCTTTTGCAATAAAGATACCATAATTAATGGTTACAATATCCTTTTCTATTTTTTCAATAGTTCCTTTAGCATTGCCTTCAAACAACCTCACCCTATCATTGATTTTAAATTTATAATTTGATTTTTCTCTAGCAATTTTTTTGGCAATTACTTCTTTCTTTTGTGTGATTTTCTTGACCTCAATCAATACCTCCTTTTCAATTTTTTGTAATTTTTCTTGCTTTATTTTTACAGCAATTTTTGCCTTTCGATTAATTTCTTTAGTTTCTCTTTTAGAAAGTAGTTTATTTTTATTTTTTATAGGTTGTCCTTTTTTAGTAACTGTTTTTTCTTGCTTCAGCTTTTCATTTTTAGCCTGTTCAATAATTGCCCACTTTGTAAATTCAGCAATCAAATGTTTTTTATTTTTTGTTTGGAAGAATTTATTTAATAATTCATTAGATTTCCTCCCATAAGAAAGCATTTTTTGATTTTTATCATATAGTTCTTGAAAATTATTGAGTTTCTCTTGTATTTTTTGTGTTTGGGTTAGTAATTTGTCAGAATTTTCCTTAGCGGAAGACTTTTCTTTATCTAAATTGTCAGCAGATTTTTGGAGTTTATTCCGTTCAAGTTGTAATTTGGCAATGGTTTTGTCTAACCTTATTTTCTCTCTTTCAACTTTCTTTTTGGCTCTATTAATTAAGCGAAACGGAATACCATTTTTTTGTGCAACTTCAAAGGTGAACGAACTTCCTGCCTGGCCAATATGTAATTTAAATAAAGGTTCTAGAGATCTTTGGTCAAATTGCATATTGGCATTCGCTACATTTTCTAATTCACTAGCCAAAACTTTTAAGTTGGCATAATGTGTGGTAATAATTCCAAAAGCACCCATTTCATAAAATTCTTCTAAAAAAATTTCGGCTAAAGCACCACCCAATTCAGGATCGCTACCTGTACCAAATTCATCAATTAAAAAGAGCGTATTTTGATTACACTTACGTAAAAAATTACACATATTTTTTAAACGATAACTGTAGGTACTTAATTGATTTTCAATAGATTGATTATCTCCAATATCTGTTAAAATATTATCAAAAATACTTACTTCACTTTTTTCATGAACCGGAATTAAAATACCGCTTTGCAGCATCACTTGTAACAAACCAATTGTTTTTAAGGTAATGCTTTTCCCACCAGCATTGGGTCCAGAAATAACAATAATTTGCTGTTGTTTATTGAGTTCTAAAGTTTGAGGAATTGTTGCTATATCTTTCCTATTATTCTCTTCCAATAAAATAGGATGGTAAGCATCTCGAAGATAAATTTTTTGTTCGCGAACAATTTTTGGCAAACAAGCATGTATATGATTGGCATATTTTGCCTTTGCACTTAATAAATCGAGATGACATAAATAATTTTGATATTTTTGTAATAAATCTCGATAAGGTCTAATGATATTGGTTAACTGTTTTAAAATAATTATAACTTCTTCCTGCTCTTCATATTGTAAATTTTGAAGTTCGCGCGTATATTGTAAAGTTGCCTCAGGAGCGATATAAACAATGCTTCCTGTTTTTGAATTGCCCAAAATACTTCCTTTTATCTTTTTACGATACATGGATTGAATGGCTAAAACTCGCTGATTTTCTACAACCGATTCTTTAATGTCATCTAAATAACCCAAACTGGCATAATGACTTAAAGATTTGGTGAAACTAGACCCAATTTTACCTCTAACTGTATTAATTTCTTTGCGAATAATTTTTAAAGTTTCAGAAGCTTTATCAAGAACATCACCATGAGAAGAAATTATTTTATCAATGTTGGTAATTACAATTTTGGTAAACTCTATACTTTCCGATTGAGAAAATAAAGTAGGGTAGTATTCCTTAAATTTTTTAAAAAACGCTAATAGGTTATTGGTATTAGCTGAAATAGAAGAAATTTTTTGAAAAGACTTTCCTTCTAAAAAACTACCTTCAATACCGAGAATATGAATTTCATTAGTAATTTCATCAAAATAATGATTCGTAATTTTATTTTCACTAACCATTGATGATAAATATTCATTTACTTGATAAAGTTCATCTTTTAGTTCTAAAATTTTAGCATAAGGTTTTATATGCAAAACTTTTTCTCTACCTAAGTCAGAAATACAATATTCCTTTATACTTTGTAAAACAGATGAGAATTCTAAATCGTTTAATGTTTTTTGTGTAATTTTATTTATCAAAATTGTAATATTGTATAGAAAACAAAATTAAGTAAATATATTCATACTTAAACGAATAAAAAATGGAAGTAAAAATTTCTGAAAGTTGGAAAAGAGTTTTAAAAGATGAATTTGAGAAAGATTATTTTCATAATTTAATCACTTTTGTAAAAAAAGAATATAAAAACCATACCTCTTACCCACCCAAAAATAAAATTTTTGCTGCCTTTGATTTTTGCTCTTTCGAGGATTTAAAAGTTGTTATTATTGGTCAAGATCCTTATCATGGTTACAAACAGGCAAATGGTTTGTGCTTTTCTGTTCATGACAAAATCAAGCATCCACCATCATTAATTAATATTTTTAAAGAACTAGAAACAGACCTTGGAAAACCAATTCCTAAATCAGGTAATTTAGAAACATGGGCAAGTCAAGGTGTTTTATTACTAAATGCAACATTAACCGTTCGTGCTAGTGAAGCAGGTTCTCATCAAAAACAAGGTTGGGAACAATTTACAGATGCAATTATTCAGCAAATATCTAATCAAAGAGAAGAAATTGTATTTTTACTTTGGGGAGGATTTGCAAAGAAAAAAGGAAGTAAAATAGACACAAATAAACATTTTGTTTTAATATCTGGTCACCCATCTCCATTGAGTGCAAATAGAGGGTATTGGTTTGGTAACAAGCATTTTAGTAAAATAAATGATTATTTGAAAAGTAAGGGCAAAAAAGAGATTTTTTGGTAATATACCCTTAGGTCGAATTCAGGTCAATAGGAATGTTCTTTAAAATTTCTAATAAATATTTCCAAAATTTTTGTGTAGAAGAAATACTTGCTCTTTCATCAGGTGAATGAGCTCCTTTGATAGTTGGTCCGAAAGAAATCATATCCATAGTAGGATAATTTGTACCTAAAATTCCACATTCTAGTCCAGCGTGACAGGCAACAACTTTTGGTTTACTACCAAAAATAGTTGTGTATATATCTTCCATGACTTTCAAAATTGGTGAATTAGGGTTGGGTTGCCATCCTGGATAAGAACCTGAAAAATTCACTTGAAATCCTTCCTTTTCAAAAATAAATTTTAACAAATCAGAAACTTCTTTTTTTGATTCCTCAAGAGAAGAACGTGTTAAACATTCTATTTGAATCAACCCATTTTCAACAGTTACTTTGGCAATATTATTAGAAGATTCTACCAAATCAACCATATCTTCACTCATTTTATAGACTCCGTTATGTGCGTTTTTAATGGCAGTAAATAATTGTACCTGAGTTTCTTTTTTCATTGCTTGATTAGAGCAATCTACAGGTTTAACATTAATTTCTAAATTATTTTCAATTTCAATGAAATCATTTTCTATAATTTTTGAAATTGTTTGAATTTTAGTCATTAAAATGGATGCATCTTTAGATGAAGTGATTACCGTTGCAAAACTCTCACGAGGAATGGCATTACGCAAACTCCCTCCATTAATTTTTACAATATAAATGATATCTTGAGCATCTATCAAAATACGATTCATAATTTTATTAGCATTACCTAATCCTTTGTGGATATCCATTCCTGAGTGACCGCCTGATAAACCTGTTATTGATATTTGATAAGCTTCAATATTACCAGAAATACTTTCTTCTTCATAAGTTTTTTTTGCAGTAATATCAATTCCTCCTGCACAACCAATATCTATTTCATCATCATCTTCAGTATCTAAATTTAAGAGAATTTTTCCACTCAAATAACCTGCTTGCAACCCCATTGCGCCTGTCATTCCAGTTTCTTCATCAATAGTAAACAAAGCTTCAATAGCAGGGTGTGGAATATCTTTAGATTCTAAAACACTCATGATAGCTGCAACGCCCAACCCATTGTCTGCGCCTAAAGTTGTTCCATTTGCTTTAACCCAATCTCCATCAATCAACATTTTTATTCCTTCTTTGTTAAAATCAAAATTGGTATCCAAATTTTTTTGATGAACCATATCTAAATGCGATTGCATAACTATCGTTTTCCTGTTTTCCATTCCAGATGTTGCAGGTTTTTTGATAATTACATTTTGAACAGGATCAACAATTGTTTCCAAACCTAATCTTTTACCAAATGCTACCATAAAAGTAATGACTCTTTCTTCTTTTTTTGAAGCACGAGGTACAGCATTTAAATCAGAGAAATTATTCCATAATGCTTTTGGTTCTAAGTTTCGTATATCTTGGTTCATGATTTAGTATTTAATCAATATTGATTACAGAATCTTCAACAGGTTTTCTAATCTTTTTTAATTTACTCATAAAATCATTTTCGGCTCGAAAACCAATAGGTAATAATAAAACAGATTTTAAATTTTTAGCTGATAGATTCAATTCTTTATCAAAATTTTCGGTATTGAATCCTTCCATCGGACAAGAATCAATTTTTTCGATTGCACAAACAGTCATTAAATTCCCTAGAATGATGTAGGTTTGTTGAATAGCAGATAGTTCAATTTCTTGTTTACTTTTATTATTGAATATACCTTTTAATTGTTCTCTAAATTTTTGAATAATTTCTTCAGATGTATTTCTAATTTCTTTTTCTAAATCGAATTTTTCATCTATAGTTTTAGCACCAATATTTGTATCTATACAAAGTGCCAATAAATGAGAGCAAGTGGTAATTTGTTGCTGATAGTAAGCGTGTTCAAGTAAACTCTCTTTTGTTTTTTTATTGGTGATTATTAGTAGCTTAACAGGCTGTAAACCAAATGAGGTTGCTGTTAAATTAAAGGAATTTTTGATTGTTTCAATTTGAGAATTTGATACTTTTTTGTTTTCGTCAAATTTTTTACAGGCATAACGCCATTCTAAACTTTTGATAATGTTCATTTCATTTTTTTTAACCTAATGATTACATATTTACCAATTTAAAATAAACTCCTTTTTTGTTGAGTAGCTCCTTATGGTTTCCTTGTTCTACAATTTCTCCTTTTTGCATT
>JAKITG010000116.1 GCA_021648195.1 Flavobacteriaceae bacterium
AATCGGGTGCTTCAACCATTGAAATTGCTAAAACAAACACAAATAAAGAGCAGAATGACATCAAACTTTTTGAAACTACAACCAATATACTTGATAATATTTCCTTAACGAATAACGATCTAGTTAGAAAAAATAACGTTGTAAACATAATTTCCGATTTTGATGAAATTGGTGTACCAGATAAAAATTTAATTCATAAAAAATACATACAATTTGCTTTGTTATTTGGTGGGTTGATGTTGGGATGGATATTGTTCGGAAAGTTGAATAAATATTTGGACGCATATAGATAAATAAAAATTTTAAATTTTAAATTCCATATAAGCAATCATTTCAAACAAGTATTATTAGGCGGTGCCCTAACATTTGTATTCAAAATCATTGGCTTAATTTTAGCTTATTTAGTTTTAATAATAATTACTAAAAAATTTGGCTCAGAAGCCTTTGGAAGGTATTCTATAGTCATTACAGTTGCACAAATAATAGTGATAATATTCACATTTGGTTTCCCAAGTGTCTTGATAAAATTATTAAACGACAAAAATCATTTTGATGAAAAACTAAAATCGGATTTTTTAATAAAAATAATACGAGTAACTTTTATTTCATCTTTATTTGTTTCTATATCTCTCTATTTTATTTCGGATATAATATCAATAAATGTTTTTAATGACAATTTATTAAGTCAATATTTCAAACTACTTAGTTTATTCATTGTTCCTTTAATGCTTCATGAAGTTTTACTTAATTATTTTAGAGGATTAAATGATTTTAAAAAGTATAATATTTTTTTGTTTGTTTTACCTCCTTTATTTTTTATAATAATATTCTATTTATTAAACCTAAATCAATATCATGAAATAACTACAATAAAAAGTTATGGGTTTGGTATATCTCTAGTTTTTGTAATTGAATTTATACTATATAAACAACTAAAATTTAGCAATCTAAAAAAATGTGATGCTAAAAAAATATTCAAGTTATCGTTTCCAATGATGATAAGCGGTGCTATTTTATTTCTTCTAAACTGGACAGATGTTTTTATGTTAGGAGCGATGGTTACTTCTAAAGAAGTAGGAATATATAATTTAGCATTTAAAATTGCTTCGGTTGGGTTATTAATTATTATAGTTATAAATGTTGTTATAGGCTCAAAAATATCAGAATTATATAATAAAAATGATCTCGCCGCTTTAAAAAATACAATTAATAAATCAACACAATTAATAACTGTTCTTACCGTACCACTAATTTTTTTAATCATTTATTTTAGTGAAGAAATTTTAGGGTTTTTTGGTGATGATTTTATTGAGGGGAAAATTACTTTGATTTTATTAAGTTTAGGTGTTTTAATCAATGCCATATCAGGAAATGTTGATCAAGTATTAAATATGACTAACAATCAATCCGTTATGAAAAATATAACAATTTTTACGCTTTTTGTTAATGTTATTTTAAACTTAATATTAATTCCAATATATGGCATGAACGGTGCGGCCTTTGCTAGTTTGATTAGTAATATATTTTTAAATTTAGTTAGCATATATTTTATAAAGAAAAAATTAGGATTTTATACATTTATTTAAATGAAGAACATGGATCTCTCCATAATAATTGTAACTTATAATAGTGAGCAATATGTAATAGAATGTTTAGAGTCTATTAAAACATTTTGTAAATTAATTAATTATGAAATAATAGTTTTAGATAATAATTCAAAAGATAGAACTACTCATATTATAGAATCTGACTATAAAAATATTAAACTAATAAAAAGTGAAAATAATTTAGGTTTTTCGAAAGGTAATAATCAAGCAATGAAACATAGTACAGGGAAATATATATTATTACTTAATATTGATACGATTTTACTTCAAAGTGTATCTGAAATATTGGATCAGTTTAAAAAAACAAAATCTATTGGAGCTTTAGGAATTAAAATGTTAAATAAAGATGGAAGATATTTATTGTCGGTAGGTAATTTCCCTAATCCTTGGTGTTTAATTAAACTTTCATTTTTAAATATAATTTCAACTGAATTTTCAACTGGTCAATTCATAAACCCAAACCAATTAAGAAAAGTTGATTGGGTTACTGGAGCATTTCTACTTACTAAAAAAGAATATTGGAATACAGTAAATGGATTAGATGAAGATTATTTTATGTATGTTGAAGATGTTGATTATTGCAAAAAATTAGAACAAATTAGTAAATATACCTACTTTTTACCATCACATAATTACATTCATTTTGTTGGGTTTAATAAAAATCGTGAAAGCTTATTAATCAAAGCGTATGAGATATTTATAAATAAGCATTTTAAAGGATTAAATAAAATAATTGCTAAGGCTTCTTTAAAAATTAACCATGTATATAAAAAAGCGTTTAAAAGTTTTTGTTGATGGGTATCTTTTAAACAAAGAACATCAGGGAACAACTACCTATATAAAAGAAATTTATAAAAAGGTTGCTTTCCTCAATCCAAATACATCCTTTTATATAGGGTGCTTTAAAGATGAAAGGATAGAGTCAGATTTCAAATACAATTTAAATGTTTTTTTTATTTATTATAAATACCCTTCAAGAATATTTAGGATGATTTTTGAAATTCCAAAAATAATTGAAAGTAATAAAATTGATTATGCACACTTTCAATATGTTATACCATTAATAAAGAATAAAAAATGCAAGTACATAGTAACAATTCATGATATATTATTTAATGAATATCCAGAATACTTTACAAAGCTATACAGATATAAAAGAAATTATTTATTCCGAAGAAGTGCTAAAAAAACAGATTACCTTTTAACTGTTTCAAACTATTCTAAGAAAGAGATTAAAAAGTATTACCAACTTAAGAACAAAAAAATATATTTAACTCCAAATGGTATAAATGAAACCTTCTTTGAAAATTATAATAAAGAAGATAATAAAAAAACTATAAAAGATAAATACGGGTTTGATGACTATATGCTATATGTAAGTAGAATTGAGCCTAGAAAGAATCAAGAATTATTGCTTAAAATATATCTCGACAAACATATTTACAAAACATCAACTCATCTTGTTTTTATAGGAGTAAATTCAATAAATAATAATAAGCTACTTAAATTGGTTAAAGAATTAAAACCATACCAAAAATCTAAAATTCATTTTTATGATAATATATCTCAAAATAATTTATTGAACTTTTACAAAGCATCAAAAATGTTTGTTTACCCTTCAAAAGCAGAAGGTTTTGGTATTCCTCCTCTTGAAGCGGGAGCATTAAAAATTCCTGTTTTATGTTCCAATGTAACTGCAATGGAATCTTTTTCCTTTTTTGAACCTAATTTTTTTAATCCAAATTTACAAGAAGAATTTATTAAGAAATTTAATTTTTTCTTCTCTAATTACAAGCAAATCGATTTAGAAAATATCAAAAATAAAATTAAATTAAATTATTCTTGGGATATTCCTGCTCAAGTGTTAACTTCAATTTTTATCCAAAACACCTCTGATCTTGAGAATTAATATTTATAAATTACTTTTTATACTATTTCTGTTTATCATAACAGCAAGACCAATTTTTGAAGTTAATTTTTTACTCTCTTTTGGATTATTATTGATATCATTATTTAACATTAACTCTAGCATTTCTAGATTTTCATTAAATTTGATTTCTATTTTATTGACCTTATTAATTATTGGTGTTTTTAGTTCTTTTTTTTATCAAAATCATTTATTTAATAAAGTAAAAGATCTTTTATATTTCTCAAAACCCATAATTGATATCACACTAGGCTATCTTTTAGTCAAAAGAATAAATGATAAGAACTTTTTTTTGAAGACCGTAATATACATATCACTTATTTTTGCTCTTTTTCATATTTCAAGTGTTTTATTAAATACTAACTTTTCAACCGATTCTGTCAATGATATCAGAAATACAAATGGCTTAGCAAATCCATTAGAATTGTTAGCTTTAATAATAATAATAATCTCTTATAGATTTGATTTTTTTAGAGTTATTAAAAAAAGAAAAGGTTTTATCCTTTTTATTATTTCCTTATCAATATTGTTCTATTTTTCACGGACAATGCTTGTTGCTTTTATTCTTATGGTATTTGCAGTTTTTGGCTATGCTAAACTAACGGCTAAAGGACTAAAATATGGAATGATAGCAATTAGTTTGGTAGGCCTTTTTTACTTTTACTTGTTCTCTATTGATTTAAAAAGAGATGAACCTGGCTTAGAATCTTTCTTCTATAAAATGAAAATTGCACCTTCAGAGATATTTTTTACAAAAAAAGAAATTGACATAAAAAATCACAAAAATTTATGGGATTACTGGAGGGCCTATGAAGCAAATATGGCCTATCAGCAAATGAAATTACGCCCAATTAGTTTTATTAATGGTTTTGGTTTTGGGTCATTAGTAGATTTGAAATTCGTTGCATCTTTGAATGAAAAGGGTATGAGATATATTCCAATCTTACATAATGGTTATTCTTTTGTGTTGTTTAAGACAGGACTTTTAGGTTTAATCTTTTATTTGTATTTTTTATTCTCTTTATACTTTCAATCCTACAAGAAAAAAATATCGAAAGATGAAATGTTAATTAGAAATTTCATCTCGGCAATAGGATTATACTTTATTTTTACATCGTTTATTATAACAGGCATTTATAATTTAGAAGTGATTTACACATTTATCCTTGGAGGTTTTTTATTTTTACTATCAAAAACAACAACTAACCCATTAAACAAAAATAATTGAAAATAGGTATCTTAGGCACAAGAGGTATTCCAAACCATTATGGCGGTTTTGAACAATTTGCCGAGTCATTATCTAAATCTTTAGTAAAAGAAAAACATAATGTTTATGTTTATAATTCGAGTACGCACCCTTTTCAACAAAATGTTTTTAATGGAGTGAACATTATACATTGTTTTGATCCTGAAAACAGAATTGGAACAATAGGTCAGTTTATTTATGATTTAAACTGCATTATGGATGCAAAACATAGAAATTTTGATATTATTTTACAATTAGGTTACACGAGTAATTCAATTTGGGGGTTTCTACTTCCAAAAAAAGCATTAATTATTACCAATATGGATGGTTTAGAGTGGAAAAGAGAAAAATATAATAATCTTACTAAATCGTTTTTGAAATTTGCTGAAAAACTAGCAGTTAAAAGAAGTGATTACTTAATTGCCGATTCTATTGGTATACAGAATTATTTAAAAAACAAATATAACGTTTCATCAAAGTATATTGGGTATGGTACTAAACTATTTAATGCTCCAGACAAATCTATATTAGATCTTTACAAGGTTAAAGATTATAAATACAATATACTTATAGCTCGTTTCGAACCTGAAAATAATTTAGAAACAATATTAGATGGTTTTGTTAATAGTAAAAGTAACATTACTTTTTTAGTGATAGGAAATAACAATAATAAATACGGAAAATATTTAAAATTAAAATATAAAAAAGACACTAACGTTGTATTTATAGGAGGTCTATACAATAAAAATCATTTGGACAATTTAAGGTATTATTCAAATTTATACTTTCATGGGCACTCTGTTGGTGGTACAAATCCATCTTTAATCGAAGCCATGGGTTCATCTGCATTAATAATTGCACATGATAATGAATTTAACAAATCTATTTTAAAAGAAGATGGTTTTTATTTTAAAACCCCCAATGACATCAATAGGTTAATTCAAAAAATTAAAAAGTCAAATAATCTTTTGAAAATGGATTCCAATATTGCTAAAATAAACACCTACTACAATACAGCTAATATCAATAAAGAGTATTTAACATTTTTCAATGCATGTAAAAAAAAATATTAAAACTTTAGTTTCTTATGAGAAGCTTTTTGTGATATTAATTTCATTAATATTAATAACTCTTCCATTAAAACATAATATCAATAGCATAACAATAATGTTATTCTTAGTTTTTACCTTGGCGCATAGTCTATTTTATAAAAATAAAATTACATTCAATAAAGCTAGTGTTTTATTTATATCTATTTATATTTTAGCTGTTTTGTCTTTATTATGGACCATTAATATGGATATTTCAATCAAAGGATTGCAAAAAATGCTATCTTTTTTGGCGCTTCCTTTAGGCTTTATTTTAATGCCCAAACTAAATAATAACAACGTATTAAAAGTTATAAAGTATTTTTCTTTTGCTATGGTCTTTTTCGCCTTGTATTGTTTAATAATTGGCATTGCTATTTCTTTGAAAACCAATGATACATCTTTTTTATTTTATCATACTTTAAGCTCTCCGCTTAATGAAATTAATGCCATATATTTATCAGTTTATATCTCTTTTTCAATTTTTTACTTTATCCTAAGTGAAAAATTAAAAAAAAATATTACAGCTTTCTTATTGACTGTCTTAATAGTGTTTTTAATATTACTTTCTTCAAAAATTATAATATCTTTTACATTTGTTGCAATTTCAGCTCATTTATTACTAAACAAGCGTAAACTATGGTTTGTTTTGGTCATTATTGTATTGATTAGTTCTATTTTTATTCTTATGCCTAATGCATCAAATAGTATTAATAATAGAGTTGAAACAGAGTTATTTAATACGAGGTCTAAAGAAATTCTAACCAAAAATGAATTTGGACAAACTTATTATTGGACTGGTTTTGGATTGCGTCTTTTTCAAGCAAAATCTTATTTTGAAATGATTAATGAAGATCAAGTTATTCTTACGGGGTATGGCATAAGAGCATCACAAGAAAAATTAATTAAAAAATACAAAGAATACAATCTGTATTCTGGATTTTATAGTTATAATTTTCATAATCAATACCTTCAAATATTAGCCGAGTTAGGAATATTAGGTTTCTTATTTTTAATTTTAATTTTTGGTTTAGGTATTTATAATTCCATTAAACAAAATAACCTATTATTTTTAGGGTTTAATTTTCTAATATTGTTTATTTGTATTACTGAATCCTATTTGTGGAGACAAAGAGGTATGGTGTTTTTTATAACACTTTTTTTATTATTTTATATACCATCCTCTAATTTTTACCTTTCAAAAAAACAAGATTGAAAAAAAGATACTCCATATATATCAAACCTATTTCTATAATAGCAAATCTTGTTATTATTAATTTGTTTTTATGGTTCTTTTTAGAGAAAGCTTATTCGGGATTTTGGCATATTGTGTTTACAAATCTTAGTTGGTTAATTA
>JAKITG010000117.1 GCA_021648195.1 Flavobacteriaceae bacterium
GTAATTGCTGATATCCCAGGAATTATTGAAGGCGCAGCTGAAGGAAAAGGATTAGGTCATCGATTTTTACGTCATATTGAGCGCAACTCTACCTTATTATTTTTGATCCCTGCTGATAGTGATGATATTCAAAATGAATATCTCATTTTATTAAATGAACTTAAAAAACACAACCCCGAGTTACTAGATAAAGATCGTTTTTTGGCAATCTCAAAAACCGACATGCTTGACGAAGAATTAAAAGCTGAAATTGAAAAAGAACTCCCTAAAGACATTCCGCATCTATTTATTTCGTCAATTGCTCAAACTGGACTTGTAGAATTAAAAGATAAATTATGGGAAATGCTAAACGATTAAAAATTCTCTTATTTTTTTGTAAATAAACCCTCTAATAAATCTTCAATATTATAGAATAAAAAAATTGCAATAATTAGAATCATTACTAGAAATAATGCTCGTTTATTATTTGATTTCTTACGTTTAATAAATTTAGGATCAGTCATTTTTAATTATTTTATATCGTTAATAATTTGACTGCGATTCTTCAAATTAATTTCACTCCTCTTAACATTTCTCTCTTTTCAGGTGGACCTGGTAATTTTTCGACTAAAAACCCTACTGCTTGCATAGCCCTTCTTACACTTCCTTTGGCTGAGTAAGTTACTAAAACTCCATTACTTTTTAAAGAATCATACATTTTTTTGAATATTATTTCTGTCCATAATTCAGGTTGAACTCTGGCCCCAAACGCATCAAAATATATCAAATTAAATGCATTTTTATCATCTATATCATTAAAGAACTGTTTTCTTTTATTCAATAAAAAATCAGAGTCAATATTTTCTTTTTCATTCCATGTAACAGCGTGTATCTTCTCAAATGTTTTACTTTTAATATTTAACTGCTGCGCATAATTTAATTGTAAAATTTCTTCCGCTTTAAGCGGATAAGCCTCTACTCCATCATAATTGATTTTTAAATTTCTTTTTTTTGCTTCTAAAAAAGTTATCAAACAATTCAACCCTGTACCAAAACCTATTTCTAAAATATTAATTTTAGATGTATTGTCAAACAAATCCAAACCATATTTAATAAAAACATGATATGCTTCTTGAATCGCTCCATGTTTTGAATGATAATGTTCTTCCCATTGTGGTATATAAACACTAGAAGATCCATCAGCAGTTATAATAATTTTTCTTTCCATTCTCGTATTCAAAGATACAAATGTTAAATCTATTATAAATTCATCATAAATAATATAGGTAATTAAGCATTATTAATTAGTTTTGTTACTAAATTCAATTACAATGAATATAGCAGTAGATCCTATGATAAAAATAGAGAAAGTAAAAAATTCAAGAATAAATGATGTTGATTTTGATAATTTAGGATTTGGCAAAGTACTATCTGATCATATGCTTGTGTGCGACTATAAATATGGTAAATGGCAACAACCTCAAATTGTACCTCTCCAAAATATTAGTTTAGACCCTTCTGCTAAGATTTTTCATTATGGTCAATCTGTTTTTGAAGGTATGAAGGCTTACAAAGATAATAATGGACAAATATTATTATTTCGCCCTTTAGATAATCAAAAACGACTCAATATTTCTGCAAAAAGACTGGCAATACCTGAAGTTCCTGAAGCCTATTTTATGGAAGGCTTAAAAATTTTATTAAAATTAGATAGCGACTGGATTCCTACTGCTGATGGAAGTTCTTTATATATTCGTCCGTTTATTTTTGCCTCTGGAGAAGGTTTTCATGCATCACCATCTGATGCATATAAATTTATTATTTCTTGTTCTCCTTCTGGCTCTTATTTCTCAGGAAAAATAAAGGTTTTAATTGAAGAAAAATATTCTCGTTCGGCAAATGGGGGTGTAGGATTTGCTAAAGCTGGAGGTAATTATGCGGGGCAGTTTTACCCAACTCAATTGGCTGTTGAAAAAGGTTATCAGCAAGTGATTTGGACAGATGACAATACTCATGAATACATTGAAGAAGCGGGTGCCATGAATATTTTTATTCGTATTGGAGACACTTTGATAACTGGACCTATAAGCGATAGAATTTTAGATGGTATCACACGCAAAAGTGTTATTGCTATTGCTGAAGATGAAGGAATTAAAGTAGAGGTTAGAAAAATAAAAGTAAAGGAAGTAATTGAAGCTTCTCAAAACGAAACATTGAAAGAAATGTTTGGTGCAGGTACTGCCGCAGTTATTTCGCCTATTTCAGCTTTTGGATATCGTGATAAGGATTATGATTTACCAAAAATTGAAGATAATTATGGAGCCCGTATCAAAAAACGAATTACCGATATTCAATACAATCGTGCCGAAGATAAATTTGGATGGCAATACCTTGTTGAATAAAAAGCACATGCCTAGCCCTCTCTAAAAGGGAAAAAAATTACTCACCCGGTGACGATTTGGAATAGTCTCAAGTCACTCTCACCCGGTGAGTAAGGATTACTTCTCCAAAATTTTAGCAATATTTGGCTTAAAATAATTGGGACCTTTCATTACTTTTCCATCTTCACGATAAATAGGTTTTCCATCTGCACCCAATTTGCTCATATTACTTCGTTGAATTTCTTTAAAAACTTCCTCAATTTTATATTGCATTCCATGTTCTAAAATTGTTCCGCATAAAATATATAACATATCGCCCAAGGCATCGGCTACTTCTACCAAATCATTATTTTGTGCTGCTTCTAAATACTCTTCGTTTTCTTCTGCCATTAAATCAAAACGAAGTTTTAATTTTTGTGGTAATAAATTAGCAATCGGACTTTCATTAATTCCTAATCCAAATGCTTCGTGAAAATCTTTTACTGCTTTTAATTTGTTAATCATATTCTTATTTTATGTAAATTTTATTATTAATCTTGCTGGTAATATTCGCATTATAAATGCTATCAACCTCCATCTTTTGGTGATATAGGCTTTTTTCTTTTTTCGTTTAATCGCTGTATAAATTTGTTTTGTTGCTTTCTCTAATGAAGCCATTCCAAAAGTATCTCCCAAAGCCATTTTGGTATCAACAAAACCTGGAGCAATGTCGGTAATATGTATATCAACTTTACTACGTTTTGCTTTCATCCAAAGTGATTCTAAATAATTATTTTGAAATGCTTTTGATGCAAAATAAGCAGGTGTATGTCTGTTTCCACGAACTCCTGCTACCGAAGAAATTCCAACCAAATGTCCATAACCTTGTTGATGAAAAAAATTATATGCTAAGCCGAAAATTTTTACTGCACCAATCACATTTACTTGTAACGTTGGAATTTCTTTTCCCCATTCTAAATTGTAATTTGGCTCACCAATACCTGAACTGTAAATAATTAAATCAACTACTCCCATTTCTTTAGTTAATTCAACAAAAATGCTTTCAGAAATATCTAACTTGGTAACATCATGCTTTTTTATAATATATTTTTCAGGATTTATAGCTTTAATTTCATTCAATCTTTCTTCTCTTCTCCCAGTTATTGCTACAGTATAGCCATCTGCAACCAATAATTTTGCTAGGGCTTCACCAATTCCTGATGTTGCACCAAATATTATTGCTTTTTTGCTCATATCTCCAAAAATAAATTAATTTTGCAACTATAAATATAAACTAAAATGTTTAGTAAAGCACAATATACTTTCGGAGCTATTTTTGCCATTGTTTTTATTGGGTTCATTATTTGGACATATATAAAAGACATTAAACTACACAAATATTATTATAAAAATGTTTGGATTACTACTATTGGAATTGTGCTTGCAATTACCTTATTTAGAATAATTACTTTTTGGTTGCACGACTAAAATCAGTTCGTAAATTTAAAAAACCTACTAGTTTATTGTTTGTAAAAAACACTAATAATGGCAAATTCTAAAAAAAAATTACTATATATTTTTTACTGAAATAATTTTTACAGGACAGGCTTCTTTGGCTTTTATGGAGTTTTCTAAAATAGATTCATCTGGCGATTTTATAGTATAAAACCCTTTTTTATTACTAGAATGTAATAATACAGACTTTCCATCTTTTTTAGACATTTGAAATTGTTCGGGAGCTAATTCTACACAATAATTGCAACCAATACATTTTGCTCTTTGAAGTGTTATAACAATCATTATGCTTTAGCAAATTCGGTAACTACTATTTTATATATTTTATCAGATGGTCGGATTCTAAATTTTAAAGGAATTGTTACTGAATCTCCTTTTAAAGCTTTATCTCCTTTAACATCATTGATATACATTTCTTTAATTTTCATTTCTTGAGCTCCAGTTGTTGGTCCAGTAATAAGAATCGTATCTCCAACAGCAATATCATAAGCTTCTATTTTAAATTCACCAATATTACTTTTTGGAAAATAATGTACTCCTTTACCTACAAAAACTTTTTTCTGTGTAGCATGCGAACCTGATTCTTTACTCCACTCTCCCAATTTCTGACCTAAATAATAACCATTCCAAAACCCACGATTATAAACCTTTTCAAGTTCTAGCATCCAATCAATTACTTTTTTTTTGTTGTATGTACCATTCGACAAACTATCAATAGCATCTCTATAACACTTAATAACTTTTGCAACATATTCTGGTGCTCTACCTCTACCTTCTATTTTTAAAACTTTAATTCCAGCATCAGCAACTTGATCTAGAAAATCAATGGTACATAAATCTTTTGGTGACATGATATATTCGTTATCAAGCTCCATTTCAAATCCTGTTTCTTGATCGATAACGGTATATTTTTTTCTGCAATTTTGTTTACATGCTCCTCTATTTGCCGAAGAATTATACGAGTGTAAACTCATATAACATTTGCCAGAAACAGCCATACATAATGCTCCGTGACCAAAAATTTCAATTTCAATTAAACGCCCTTTTGGCCCCTTGATTTGTTCTTTTTCTATTTGATTTGTAATACTCTTTACTTGACGCAAGCTCAATTCTCTACTTAAAACAATGGTATCGGCAAACATTGCGTAAAACTTTAAAGTTTCAAAGTTTGTTACATTTATTTGTGTTGAAATATGAATTTCCATACCAACCTCTTTAGCTGTAGCTATTACAGCTTGATCCATAGCAATAACTGCTGTTATTCCTGCTTCTTTTGCTTTATTGATTAAGGTTTTTACAATTGTTAAATCGTGATCGTAAATAATTGTATTTAAAGTAAGATAAGTTCTAACACCTTTTTCTTTGCACCTTTTAGAAATTTCAGATAAATTATCTAAAGTAAAATTAATTGATGCTCTTGCTCGCATATTTAATTGCTCCACCCCAAAATAAATTGAATCACAACCATTATCTAAAGCTGCTTGTAAAGATTCGAAATTACCAGCTGGAGCCATCAATTCTATCGTATTTCCTCTATTATTCAAACCTTTTTTATTGTAAAATTAATCTTTATACGAAAATGTGAAAATACAACTAATATTTGGATTCAAATTATCTTAACTGCTTACAAAACCAAACCTATAAAAGTTATATTTTATAATATTTTATAATATTTAGATAAAAATTAAACAATTTGTAATAAAATATAAACTCGCCTGTTTAACTCAAAAATAATTTAAGATATTGCAACCTAAATATTATAAAATAAAATTATTAAGAAAATGAAATTAGCTGTAGTAGGAGCTACTGGAATGGTAGGAACCGTAATGTTAGAAGTTTTAGAGGAAAGAAATTTTCCAGTAACAGAATTATTAGTTGTGGCTTCGGAAAGATCTGTGGGTAAATCTATTCAATAGCAATGAAAATATTATACAGTTATTTGTTTGCAAGATGCTGTAAATCAAAAACCTGATATTGCATTATTTTCTGCTGGAGGAGCAGCTTCTCTAGAATGGTCTCCTAAATTTGCTGAAGTAGGAACTACTGTAGTTGATAATTCATCGGCATGGAGAATGAATGCTGAAAAAAAATTAATTGTCCCTGAAATTAATGCTGGAGAATTAACAAAAGATGATAAAATTATTGCAAATCCAAATTGTTCAACCATTCAAATGGTTATGGCACTAGCTCCATTACATAAAAAATATAAGATTAAACGTTTAGTAATTTCTACATACCAATCTATTTCTGGAACTGGAGTAAAAGCAGTACAACAGTTAGAAAATGAATATAAAGGTATCAAAGGAGAAATGGCTTATCCTTACCCAATTCACAGAAATGCTTTACCACATTGTGATGTTTTTGAAGATAATGGATATACCAAAGAAGAAATGAAACTGGTAAGGGAAACTCAAAAAATATTAAATGATAGAACCATTGCTATAACTGCAACTGCTGTTCGAATTCCTGTTTCTGGTGGTCATTCTGAAAGTATTAATGTCGAATTTGAAAATGAGTTTGATGTTGCCGAAGTAAGAAAAATTTTACATGAAACTGATGGCGTTACCTTACAAGATAATTTGGATACAAATACGTATCCAATGCCTATTTATGCACATGGAAAAGATGATGTTTTTGTAGGAAGAATTCGTAGAGATGAATCTCAACCTCAAACATTAAACCTGTGGGTTGTTTCTGACAACTTAAGAAAAGGTGCTGCTACCAATACCATTCAAATAGCTGAATATTTGATGGCAAATAATTTGGTTTAGAGTATCAATTTATAGGAGATATTTTAGGATTAAATTGGTATTACACCACTAAAAGTCCGTTTTTCAACTAAAACGGACTCCTTTTCTGCTCATTTAATATTATCGTTTATTTCTCTACTTTTAAAACATCTTTTATTAATTCTTCCAATTGATGTTTTGGTAAAGCTCCTTGTGACATCTGTGGCTGACTATCTTTGGGTATAAACAACATAGAAGGAATACTTCTAATCGCAAAAGCCGCAGATAATTCTTGTTCTGCCTCTGTATCTACTTTATAAATATCAATTTTCCCTTCATACTCTTCAGAAAGTTGTTCTAAAATTGGAGCAATCATTTTACAAGGACCACACCAATCGGCATAAAAGTCAATTATACAAGGCTTATCTCCTTCAAATTTCCAGTCTTTATTTTCTTCGTAATTGAATACTTTTTTTAAAAAAGTTTCTTTAGTTAATAACTCAGTCATATTTATTAAATTTATTTTATTATAAATATTTAGCAATTTATATGCCACTTTTG
>JAKITG010000118.1 GCA_021648195.1 Flavobacteriaceae bacterium
CCCCTGGATTCCGACAGTTTCCGAAACGTCCAGTGCAATGATAAATTGGGCTGATTTAACGCCAACAATCCTAGATTTTGCAGGGGTTTATGATCAAGAACTGTTATCTGATTATTTACCCGAAAATGAAAAAGGATTAAAGACAAAAAATGGAATTCCTGTATTTAACGATTTCCATGGAAGATCCTTTAAAAAAGTTATGGAAACTGGAGATATTTCCGATTGGAACGAAACCTATGCATCACACACTTTCCATGAAATCACCATGTATTATCCCATGCGGGTGGTCATGAACGGTAAATACAAGCTAATATCGAATATAGCCCATGGATTAGAATTCCCATTCGCTTCGGATCTTTGGGCATCTGCTACATGGCAGAGTGTATTAAACGATGAAAAAAACATGAAAATGTATGGATCAAGACCAGTGGATGAATATCTGAATAGACCCGAATTTGAGCTTTTTGATATGCAATCCGACCCGTTGGAAATAAAAAATTTGGCCTATGACTCCAGCTACAAAAATGTTTTGGAGGTAATGATAGAGAAATTGAAATCATTTCAGGAAGATACTCAAGACCCATGGGTCGTGAAATGGGTGCACGAATAGCTCATCAATGTAAATTTTAAGATCATGAAATTATCAAGAAAAAAATTTATTGATACCGTTTCTTTCTCCTAGAAGAAAGAAGAAGTGACTTTTAAGGTACTGAATGGAGAATAGGTATCTGAACTATAGTGAACTTAATATGGTTAGGTATACTTATTTATCAGGGTAGATAAGACTTATGGCTTCCCATTAAAATTAAACTTTGCTTTTTTATCCATATCTTTCAATCTACATATACATCTGGTTTAATATAAACACCCTGAAAAGGCGAACCATCATATTAAAAACCTCTACTATCTGTTTTCTTTACCATAAAACAAGCTTGCAGCTTGATCTAGCTTGAGAAAAATTTTGTATTGTCGCTTTGTCAAAGCTGTTTTTTTTAAGATATAATTTTTCAAGATTTGGTAAACTGAGTACTGAATCTAAATTTCTATCCAGTACTTTAGTGGGTAGTGCCACCACTCTTAAATTTTTTAATCCAATTAAAAAATCAATGGATTTAATACTTTTTCCTTCGTAGAGAAAGTAAATCAATTGAGATAAATATTGAATCGCCTCAAAGTCTTTAATTTTTTTACATGCAAAAACTCTTAGAACTTTAAGAAATTTAGATGCTGATATTCCTTTAAGGCTTTCAATCTCATCATACTCTCCTATAGACAACAACTTTAAATTATTACCATTATCTATGTGTTGAAGATTTTTAATATCTAACTCATCAAGTTCTAATAGTTCAAGTTGATTAAAATCATTTAAAAAACTAAAATAAGATAAATTATTAAAATCAAAGTTGGGTAAGATTCTTTATCGATGTAAATCAAAAATTTGATTTAGTTTTTTTTGAAATGTAATTCTGTTTACTATTTAAAACATCTTGATAGGAATGGATCAAAAATAATTATTTTGAAAGATATTTTTATGTCGAAAGTTTATTCATATTTATAAGTAAAATTTGTTCAAAAAAATATTAAAAAATACCTGCAAATAATTATAAGTTTTAAGAGTGTAAATTTTATTTTTTAATGATTCAAATATCAAAATAATAAGTATAAATTTTTAGATGTTGAAGAGTGATATATTAGGTTTTTAAGAAAATTATAGGTATATTTAATAGATAGTTTCATGTTTTTAATATTTAAATTAAAAAATTACTTAAACATATATAAGTATTTGATAATAAATATTATAATATGAAACTATAAGAAATATCTATAACACTTTTTTGTACTAAAAACACCTTTTTTGATTAAAAAATAATCATTTTAAAACACAATTTCCAATTTGATTAAATCTTCTTTAAGTTGTCTTGCAGATTGAAAATGAATATCACTAATTCCAAATTTTTTAGCAGCTTTCACATTATCAAAATTGTCATCAATAAATATGCATTTTTTAGGATTTAATTGATAACGTTCTATAAGGATTTCATAAATTTTTGGAAGAGGTTTTATCGTCTTTTCTATACCAGAAACTACTATGTTTTTGAAGTCGTTTAAAAATGGAAACAACCTTTTTCCTACCTCCCATTTTTCAGCACTCCAATTTGTAAGTGCGCAAATTTTATAATTATTATCGGCAATTAATTTTTGCTGAATTGCAACACTTTCAGCAATATAGCTCCAGAAAACATTTCTTCCCACCTACCATAAAATAATTTGATTTGTTCTTCGTATTTTGGAAATTCAGCAATCTTTACTTGATTGGCTTCGGCAATGGTTCTCCCTGCATCTTGTTTGATATTCCATTCAGGAGTACAAACATGGTTTAAAAACCAATCCACTTCTTCCTGCGTATCAAATACCTTTTTATATAGATATTCTGGATTCCAATCTACCAGAACCCCTCCAATATCAAATATAATAGTGTTTATTTCTTTATTCATAAGGAATCATTTTTTTCTTTTTGTCCGCTTGCCATTAAAAAAGCTTTTATAAATCCATCAATTTCACCGTTCATTACCGCATCAATATTACCTGTTTCGTGCTGTGTACGGACATCCTTTACCAACTTATAAGGATGCATTACATAATTTCTTATTTGCGAACCAAAATCAATTTTCATTTTGCTAGACTCTATACTATCTCGTTTCTCGCGTTGTTTTTGTAATTCAACTTCGTACAATTGCGATTTTAATAATTTGAGTGCTCTGGTTTTATTCTCAAGCTGAGATCTTGATTCTTGATTTTCAATGATAATTCCAGATGGAGCATGCTTTAATCGTACAGCACTTTCAATTTTATTGACACTTTGCCCACCAGCACCTGAGCTTCTAAAAGTATCCCAAGTAATATCGGCAGGATTTATATCAATTTCAATACTATCATCTGCAAGAGGGTAAACATAAACTGATGCAAAACTAGTATGTCGTTTCGCATTACTATCAAAAGGGGAAATTCTCACCAAACGATGAACGCCATTTTCTCCTTTTAAATACCCAAAAGAAAATTCGCCATCTATTTCTAAGGTTACAGTTTTGATACCTGCAACGTCGCCACCTTGGTAATTTAATTCCTTTACTTTAAAACCTTGTTTATCGCTCCACATCATATACATACGCATTAACATCTCAGCCCAATCACAACTTTCTGTACCACCAGCTCCAGCAGTTATTTGTAAAACAGCACTTAGATTATCACCTTCATCAGAAAGCATATTTTTAAATTCGAGAGATTCAGTTAATTCTAAAGATTTATAATATTGTTGTTCGATTTCTTGCTCAGTAGCATCGCCTTCGCTGAAAAAATCATATAACACGTTTAAATCTTCAATTTCTGTTTTAGCCGTATTGTAATCTTCAACCCATCTCTTCTTTTCTCTTAAAGATTTCATTAAAACTTCAGCTTCTTTTGGGTTGCCCCAAAAGTTTGGGTCAGATGCTTTTTCTTCATCATTAGAAATCTCAATATTTTTATTGTCTATTTCCAAATAGGTTTTTAACTTGCCAATGCGTTCTGTCAGATTTTTAATTTGTTCGGATGTAATCATATTACAAAAATAGACTTTCAATTGAAACTATGGAAATAAATTTAATTAGTGATACAATTACAAGACCAACTATAGAAATGTTACAAGCTATGGTAATGGCAAAAGTTGGTGATGATGTTTTTAATGCCGACCCAACGGTTATACAATTACAAGAAAAATTGGCGAGTATGTTTGGTATGGAAGCTGCTTTGTTTTTTCCTTCGGGTACGATGGCAAATCAAGTGGCAATAAAAATTCATACGCAACCCGCAGAACAGATGATTTGTGATAAATGGGCACATGTATTTAATTTTGAAGGAGGTGGAGCCGCATTTAACTCGGGTATTTCATGTTGTTTGTTAGATGGAAATAGGGGAGTGTTTACTGCCGAACAAGTAACATCAGGAATCAATAATTCAGAAAATTTTCACCTTCCAATTACCAGTTTAGTGACTGTTGAAAATACAACTAATAAAGGAGGAGGCGCTTGTTGGAATTTTGCTGAATTGAAAAAAATTAAAAAAGTATGTAGTGAAAATAATTTGGCTTACCATCTTGATGGCGCTAGGTTGTTTAATGCTTTGGTGGCAAAAAAGGAAACTCCAAAACAGTATGGAGGTTTGTTTGATACCATTTCTGTTTGCTTATCTAAGGGTTTAGGAGCTCCAATAGGCTCTGTTTTATTGGGTGCAAAAGAACATATAAAAAAAGCAATACGAATTAGAAAATTGTATGGTGGAGCTATGCGTCAAGTTGGTTTTTTGGCTGCTGCTGGAATTTTTGCTTTAGACAATCATATTGAAAGATTAATAATTGATCACGAAAGAGCAAAAAAGTTGGGAGAAGCTTTAGAAAACTCTTCATTAATTAAAAAAGTAGAACCTATAGAAACAAATATTGTTATATTTTATGTCGAAGATAAAGTAAATGAATCTGATTTTGTAAATGCTTTAAAAGAAAAAAATATTTTAATCAGTTCTATGGGAGAAGGTAAATTACGAATGGTTACTCATTTAGATTTTACAGAAGAGATGTTGAATACAGTAATTTATGAATTGTATGATCTTAATATTTTGAAGTTGGTGTAAATAATTATAGAAGATTTTGACAGATATTTAAATAGTTTAAAAATGAAGAATAAACTTATATTTACGTTGGTTTTTACATTTGTTGCATTTATTTTGTTTTCTCAAAAATTGATAGATAAAAAAATAGAAACGATACAAATTATGGAAAATAATTTAGCTGTAGCAACATTTGGTAATGGATGTTTTTGGTGTACTGAAGCAATATTTCAACAATTAAAAGGTGTGGAAGCGGTTGTCCCTGGTTATACAGGTGGTGAAACAAAAAATCCAACTTATGATGATATTTGCACAGGCTTAACAGGTCATGCTGAGGTAATTCAAATTACCTATAATCCAAAAACTATTAGTTATCGTGAGTTGTTAGATGTTTTTTTTTACACACATAATCCAACAACACTAAATCGGCAAGGTGCAGATATTGGTACACAATATCGTTCGGCTATTTTTTATCATGATAATGAACAAAAAAAAGAAGCGGAAAAAATAATAATTCAATTGGAATTAGAAAAAGTTTACGATGATAAAATTGTTACTGAAATAACAAAGATTGGTAAATTTTATTTGGCAGAAAATTATCATAAAAACTATTATAATAACAATAAAAATAAAGGATATTGTAAAGCTGTAATTGATCCTAAATTGAGAAAATTTCAAAAAAAGTATAAGGAGAAGTTAAAGAATGAGTAGTTTAGAATTTGTTGAAAAAATAGATGAATAAAAAATATAACAAATTAATATTAGGAATTTTATTTGATGCGTTGGGATATGTATCAATTCCTTTTCCTCCATTCGATTTTGTTTGGGCGCCACTTTCTGCCTATTTAATGACAAAATTATACAAAGGTAAAAAAGGTAAAATAGCTGCAGCAGTAAGTTTTGTTGAAGAAGCATTACCGTTTTTAGATATCGTTCCTACTTTTACACTAATGTGGTTGTACACATTCGTTTTTAGTAAGGAAAAAAGTAAAAACAATTTTGAATAGAGATTCAAATTAGTCCTCAGGAAAAAATCGTTTTAATCCCATGCGTCTCAACATCTTCTTTTCAAAAGTCCAAAAGAATTTAAATTGCCCAAAAAACCAACCTACAATGGGTAAGGTAAGTTGATAGATAGGAAAAATAAGTAAAATTCTGAATACCAAGTACAATATCCAAGGTTTTGTAGTTTCAGAACTTAACCCGAAAAATTCGGTAACAGGTTTTGCGACCCAAGTTGCAAAAGAACCATTGATGCTAAAAACTAAAATAATTGCCAATACTTGCCAATTTGAAGTTAGTCCCCAACGTTGTTTTAATTTTTCCATATAAAAATGTTAATTGAGAGCGAAAATACAATATCAAAACAAAAAGGATGAACAATTGTTCATCCTTTTTTTATATAAATTTAAGTGTTGGTTGCTATTTACCGAATAAACCTCCGAGTAATCCACCAATACCACCTTTTTTTCCGCCCATTAACATTCCAGCAATATCATCAATAACACTACCGTCTCCATCAGCATCTAATAATTTAGTTACTAAACTTTGTGAATTTTGAGAGTCTCCACCAAGCATTCCGCCTAATAAATTTCCAATTCCACTTTGGTTAGAAATATTTTGTTGTCGCGTTTGTTTACCTAAAAATCCCATTACTAAAGGTGCAGCAACTTTTAAAATATTCATTGCGCCACCCATATCTATTCCACTTGATTTGCTCACGGCATTAGCCACATTTTGTTCTTTTCCTCCAAAAACATGTCCTAAAATTCCAGCGCCATCATCAAGAACATCTTTATCAATTCCACCACCACCTAGGATGCTTCCCAAGTTATCCATAATACCTCCACTATGTTTGTTGTTTCCAAGAGCACTTAATAAACCCGCAGCACCATCAGGTGTAGATGCGTTGTTTTTCATTGCGCCTAAAATTAATGGTAAAGCAGCACTTAAAGCTGATGAAGTTTGCTTTTCTCCTTGTCCTAATTGTTTACTTGCTCCACTAATAAGCATTTTTCCCATTGGACCGCTTAATAAATCTAATATTCCACTCATAAAAATTGTATTTTAAAATTTAATTTGGTTATAAAGATACAAAATTTAATTTATTATCTTTCGCAAAAAATTAAGTATAGGGATGAAAAAATTAGCATTGCATTGGCAAATATTATTAGGAATGGTGTTGGGAGTCGCAGCAGGAGTATTAATGACAAATATTGAAGGTGGTAAAGAAAGTGTCCAAGATTGGATAAAGCCTTTCGGTACAATCTTTATTAATTCTTTAAAGTTGATTGCAATTCCATTAATTCTAGCAGCATTAATAACTGGTGTTGCAGATTTAAAAGATATTTCTAAACTCTCCAAAATGGGAGGAAGAACAATAGCAATTTATGTTACAACTACTATAATTGCAGTTTCTATTGGAATATTATTGGTGAATATTGTAAAACCTGGAAACTCTATTACAGAGT
>JAKITG010000119.1 GCA_021648195.1 Flavobacteriaceae bacterium
CAAGGTTTGTTGTTCCTCCACTGATAATAAGAATTTGATTATCCTTTAAAAGAGTTATTGCCTTTTTTGCTATTTTAATTTTATTTTTTCTATTAAATATTGAGTTCTCATTGTATTGATAAAGTTTTTGATGTGTAGATAATGCACCACCATGAACTTTTAAAACTAATCCTTTATAAGAAAGTTGATTTAAATCTCTTCGAATAGTATCTTCTGAGACGTTCAGCTTAATGGCTAAATCATTAGATTTTACTTTGTTTTTTTCTCTAACCCTGTCTAGTATGTAATTTTGACGTTCCTCTTTAAGCATAATTAATCTATCTATTAGTTTTAAAATATATTATTCAGTAGTTTAATCTTTTTTAATTGTGCTTAAGCTGTCTTTTTTCTTTTTGGCAGCTTCTTTTTGTTCTTTGGTTTTCTTTAAGCCTAGCTTTTGTAAGAATTCATTTCCATTATCAAAATCAAATTGGTATGAAATTCCTACACCTTGTGTATATCCCTCTCCTTCTAGGGCATCAAATTGAATTTCATTTTGTCTATTGTAAGCTTTTACTTTAAAAGTTTCTGCTTCATTTAATGGTAAGACAATTTCAGCTTCACCAATTACTCTAGAATTTGTATTAGATCCAACAGGAACACCTACTTTTCCATTTACAGTTACTCTATCAGTAATTCCAACAGAAACTGAAAGACCCAATTGGTCATCTGTAATAACATCTTCAACACTATTTGTTCTTCCTACATCATAGGTGACTCCAATTTCAAAAAAATCATTATTTGTTTTTAAAATTTGATTTAATATATTGGAAGCTTTTTGAGCAATTGTTCCTGAAATAGCTGCATTACCAAATGCTGCATTTCTTTGGTCTAAGTTTATAAAAGAACCTGTGGCAAGAAGAGAAAAGAATTGTGTTAATTTTTCATCGTCATTATTCAGTTTAAATTCTAATTCAGACGAAACCAGAGAACTTGCATTTGGAATATTGATGTCAAATTCAAAATTTGCAGCCGATAAAGTACCTGAAATTAGTGTAATCAATTCCACATCTATCTTTCTTGAACTACTAACTTCATTTAATAATATGGAAGGATTTGCTTTGGTGTTATTTATGGCTACAATATTTAATTCGGCATCATATGGGTTTCCATTCCAAATGACAGTTCCTCCTTTTTTAACTGCAAAATCTTTATTGATAATATTTTTAAATTGGTATTCTCCATTATCAACAACTAAGACACCGTACATTTCAAATTTACCATTAGTATCAATATATAACTCTAAATTACCTTCACCACTTCCTCTTAACAAGCTGCCTGAAACTTTATCGATTACTACTTGAGCAATAGCATCCTTTGTTACTTCTAAATTAAAACGAACAGTTAAACCTTTTAATTCTTCAAAAATAATTTCTTTTGTTTCTTTATTATCGTTTTTAATAGTTAAAGGGTTTTCAAAGTGAATTAAATTTGTATTACTTACTGTGCTTAAATAACTTAAAGGAATAATAAATTCAGTTCCTGGATTGGTTTTGCCTTCAATATCAATAGTTAAATCATCTGTTAAACCTACTAATCTAGTACTGCCAGATAGAAACCCAGTACCATAATATAAAGTGTTTTCGGTTTCTTTGGTATTTAAAACAAGTAAATTGTCGGATAGCATTTCTAAATCTAGAAACCAGTTTTTGAAGTTTTTATGACTAATTGTTCCATCAATAACTCCTTTGGTTTTTAACATATCATCTTCGGCATCAAATGCTTTAAAATAAAATGTTTGATCGTAAAGTTCAACAACAGATTTCCCTAATAAATTGTAATTGACATTTAGATAGGGTATTGCCAAACCACCTTCTTCTAAAATAATTTTTCCATCAATTATTGGATTGATAATTTCTCCCGAAACAAAAGTTCTGCCAGATGCATAACCTCTAATTTTTGACAAAACATTTCCACCTAAAGGGCTGAAGGAGTTGATTTTAAATTTATCAAAGTTGAGCTCGGCACTTATTGTTGGAGATTTAGGAGTGAAATCTATCTTTCCTTTTGAATAAAAACTGATTAAATCACCATTAACCAATTTTGCTTGGTAGTTGTAATTCTTGATAGACTTGTCTCCTCTAGCATTAAAGGTTAAATCGCCATAATAGTCATCATTAATACTAAAATAATTAACGATAATATCTGCAAATGGTAGTGTTGAACCATTAACTTTTTTTAGGTTGATAATTCCATTAATTTTTCCATCTACCGATATGTTATTAATATGAGGTGTAATATCAAACAAATTAACATTTTCAAATTTTAAATCAATGTTTTCATTATCGCTATCATAAACAAAACCTGCTAAATCAACGTGTTGATTACCCGATACCATGTTGATTTTATCAATAGCAAAAGTTTTAAAAGATTGATTAAATACTAATTTATTCTGGTTATTATTTTCTGGATTGATGCTCCATATATTATTTTTAAAATCAATTTCTGATTTTTTTATACCGAAAATTGATTGATTATTTTCGTTGATTGTATGATAAAAACTTAGATTAAATTTCTCTTTTAATTCTTTCCCTCCAATTAAATCTGTTCTCATAAAAAGAGTGTCATTTAATGTAACGTTTACTAGAGTTAAGTCTGCTACATCATAGTATTTTGTATTTACTTTATCAACACTTAATATGGTATGGTAAAGTGGATTGTTATTATCAACTTGTAATCTAATGTTTTCAATTTTATTTTCAAAGGCAATAACTTCAGGCGATTTTATTAAAAGCTCTATCTTGTCTAAATCAGAATCTATTTTACCACGAATAATGGTATTTGCACCTAACTTTACTTTAGGAAAAAAAACTTCAATAATTTTATTGTAAATGTTAAAATTAAATTCTAAAAATTGACCTTTGCTAACTTTATCTTTTTGATAGTTTACATATAGACTTTCTAAGGAATTTATGGTTATTTTTTTTAATTCTTTAAACTTAAAATTGCCTTTAACAAAACCATTGATTATATCGGTTGAATTTACTCTTATTTCTCTAATCGAATCCATATATTTTGAAGATATATCAAAGTCTTTAAAGTAATATTCTCCATTTTGATTGATATAGGTAAACTCTTTAAAGTTAATATCTCCAACAATATTATCTAGATTATGACCTTTTAAATTGATGTCTATTTTTCCTTTTAAGACAGAAATAGAGTCTCTTTTAAATAAGTTTAGTGTATGAAAATTAGCATGATCTACATTTGCCTTAAAATCAAAAACATAATCTTTCTTCGATAAATCGGCTAAACCTTTAAATGTTAGCTTTATATTAGGATCATTTACGATAAGCTCACCATTAAAAAGTTTATCTTTAAAAACTCCATTAATATCAATATTGGAATATGTATAGCCTTTATATTGATATTTTGAAATTAACCCTTTAATTTTGGTATTTACATTGTTCATTTTAAATCCTTGCCCTTCAACTTCAGAAACCATTGATAAATGACCTACTAAAGGATTATTTATAACCTTCCCAAGGTTAAAATGTTCTAATTCTATTTTACCAATATAGGTAGCCTTATTAATATTGTTAATATTTGAAAGCTTGATATCGGTTTTAAAAGAACCGATATCCGATTGGGTTTGTAATTTTGAATAAACAGAGTGTCTTGTAATATTTACTTGACCTGAACTAGTGAAATTTCCTATTTTTTCAACTGATGTAGGTATTTTTTTACCCAATAAATTTGGTAATAAATTTGTTAAATTCTCATAATTAGAAGTAACCTTTTTTATACGAGCATTCAGCTTAAACTCTTCGGTTTTAAATGAATTTTTTAAATGAAACTTTCCTTGTAAAATGAAATTTCTATTTGATTTTAAATTAAGATTACTTAATATAAAATCATTGAGCGTACCTTTTAATTTGGTTTTAAAATGAATAATGTCATTCTTTCCAAATTCATTATAAAATTTCTTTAAATCTATTAAAGCCACATCCGCATTTTTAATATCTGCCTCAATCTTTATTTTGTCTGTGAAATTAGAAAAATCTTTTAGCTTATAATTAAAAACAAGATCTGCTGATAGGTTTGAATTTTCAGTTTTCAATTCAGTATCTAAAAACTCCATTTTAGTATCTGAATATAAAAACTCAGTTTTAAGATTAACAACATGAATATTGTGATTATCTATAGTTTGAAAATCATGAATGGATGCACTTACTGTAGTGTTATATATTTTAAAATCATCAAAATATCCACTAATATCGTTATAGAAAACAATAGGTTTGTTATTTCTGTTCTCATCTATATAAGTGAAATTTAAGTTATTTACACGAACAGAAGATGACGTTAACTGAAAGACCTTATCATTATTTGAGGCTTTTTTAAATTTTCTTGAAAGAATAGTTAAATTACTAGAATACTCATCTTTATATGTTTTTAGCAAAAACTGTCCATTTTCTATCTCAATATCTCCAAACATTAAATTGGCATTAAGAATATTTTTAAAATTTAAAATTGAGGTAGATAATCTACTTATAAAAATAAGAGAATCTTGATGATGATCTAAAATTAAAATATTTTTTAATTCTAAATTTCTAAGAGAAGATAAATCAACTTTATCAACCAAAATTGTTGTACCGTATTTGGCATTTATATTGCTAGTTACAGATTTTGCCAAACGAGTTTGCACTGAAGAAGAAGACAATAAAACGCTTATAATAACCAATAATAGTATGATTATTAATAAAATACGAGTACTTATTTTTTTAATTCGATTGATAATTTTTTAATTTCTAAATTTGCAAGTCTAAAAGTACAATATTTGTGCCTAATTTTTAAAAGATGACTACAAAATCTATTTATATTCTTTCCATTGAATCATCATGTGATGATACTGCCGCTGCAATATTACAAAATGATACTGTTTTATCAAATGTTATTGCCAACCAAAAAATTCATGCAGCTTATGGCGGGGTAGTTCCAGAACTAGCTTCAAGAGAGCATCAAAAAAATATAGTACCTGTAGTTCAGCAGGCTTTAAAACAGGCAGGAATTGATAAAAAAGAATTACATGCTATTGCATTTACTAAAGGTCCAGGTTTGATGGGTTCATTATTAGTTGGTGTATCATTTTCTAAATCACTTTCTATTGCTTTAGGTATTCCTTTGATAGCAGTAAACCATATGCAAGCACATGTTTTGGCTCACTTTATTAATGATGACAATCAAAATATACCTCAGTTTCCTTTTTTATGTTTAACGATTAGTGGCGGGCATACTCAAATTTTAAAAGTTATGAGTTATAATAATTTTGAAATTTTGGGAGAAACGATTGATGATGCAGTTGGAGAAGCTTTTGATAAATCGGCAAAATTATTAGGCTTATCTTATCCAGGAGGACCTTTAATTGATAAGCACGCAAAAAAAGGAAATAAAAATGCGTTTCAATTTACCAAACCAAAAACCAAAAATGAATTAGATTTTAGTTTTAGTGGATTAAAAACAGCCATTCTATATTTTTTACAAAAAAAAGTTAAAAACAATCCCAATTTTATTAAAGAAAATTTAAATGATATTTGTGCGTCTATCCAAAATACGATTGTTGAAATTTTAATGCATAAATTGCAATTAGCAAGTAAAAAAACAGGAATAAAACATATTGCTATTGCAGGAGGTGTTTCTGCCAATTCTGAAATTAGAAAAACTTTAAAAACGTTTGAAAATACTTTAGGTTGGAAAACTTACATTCCTAAATTTGAATATACAACCGATAATGCAGCCATGATTGGTATTGTAGGATATTATAAATTTTTAGATAAACAATTTGAAGATATGTCTGTTTCTGCTAATGCTAGAATGAAAATCTAAAGATCTAGCTATAATACCAATTTAACATCATAATGTCGCATTGAGATTGTTTAATTCAATTATACGACATTATAAAATTAAATTGGTATAATTTATCGTTGTAAAATCAGTCATAGAGTTATTTTACCAAAATCTAACAGATTAAAATCGTTGCAAAAGCTATTTTGATAAAGGAGCACGACGGTCTTAATACATTATTTATTATCAATTTTAAAGTCCATTTTAGACTTAAAATACACCGCTTAAATTTATAAAGTCAAATTTAAAATACGCTAATAAAAAGTGTGTTTATAAATAGGTCACTTATTTTAATCAAAAGGCAAAAGACTATTCTTACCCAATGTTTACTTTCCAATTTTTTAAGCATAGATAGATAAAATAAACATATATGTTGGTAAAAGTTTATGGAAGTGCCGTTTTTGGTGTAGAGGCAACCACAATAACTGTTGAGGTTAATATTGATAAAGGTATTGCCTATCATTTGGTGGGTTTACCCGATAATGCAATTAAAGAAAGTAGCTTCCGTATCTCTGCAGCTTTAAATAATAATGGTTATAAACTTCCTGGAAAAAAAATTACGATCAATATGGCTCCTGCCGATATGCGTAAAGAAGGCTCAGCTTATGATTTGACCATTGCCATGGGAATTTTATCCGCTTCCAATCAAATTAAAGCAACTCATTTAGAAGATTTTATAATTATGGGCGAATTATCTTTAGATGGAGGTTTGCAACCTATTCGAGGAGCCTTACCCATTGCCATAAAAGCAAGAGAGGAAGGGTTTAAAGGGTTTTTATTACCTAAACAAAATGCGAAAGAAGCCGCAGTGGTAAACGATTTAGATGTTTATTCCGTTGAAAACATTAAAGAAGTAATTGATTTTTTTCAAGAGAATTCAAATTTAAAACCTTTGAAAATTGATACCAGAAAAGAATTTTATGAAAAATTAGATTGTCCTGATTTTGATTTCGCCGATGTAAAAGGTCAGGAAACCATAAAGCGTTGTATGGAAATTGCTGCAGCTGGCGGACACAATATTATTTTAATTGGTCCACCAGGGTCTGGTAAAACAATGCTAGCCAAACGATTGCCAACAATTTTGCCGCCTATGTCGTTGATGGAAGCCTTAGAAACAACAAAAATTCATTCAGTTGTAGGTAAAAT
>JAKITG010000120.1 GCA_021648195.1 Flavobacteriaceae bacterium
CCCATTTTCAGTTTTTTTTGTAACAGAAAATGGAGAAATAAAAGCTTATCAAAGTTCCATTTTTTCTGTGCCTGTTCCAACGATAACCTATAATTTTAGATTTTAATTTATGAAACGAACATGCCAAATTTTGACACATGAAAAAAAAGTTTAGATATATAATTTTCTTTTTTATTTTAGGAATAATCACTTCTAATTGTACAGAGCCTATAGATATTGATGGTCAATTATCATTTGTTGACGCACTTGTTATTCAGGCAACTATTACCAATGAATTTAAGTATCAAAAAATATTATTAACAAGAACTTTTCGTTTTGAAGATGATGGTAAACCAAAATCAGAATCAAATGCTAAGGTAAATATTATAGATAGTAAGAACAATGTTTATAGTTTTATTGAAAATGAACCGGGTGAATATATTTCAACCATAAAATTTGAAGCAACAGCAAATACAGACTACCAACTACAAATAGAAACACAAGATGGCAAGAAATACGGAACCACAAACAAACAATTAACCAACACTACGCAAATAGACAATCTATATGCATCTCGTGAAGTAAATAGTGTAGGTACAGAAGTCATGTCTATCTATGTTGAGAGTTACGATGCCAATCGCAATTCAAATTACTATCGCTACGAATACGAAGAAACTTATAAAATTGTTCCTCCAAATTTTGTTAATCAAGATTTTATTGTTTTAACTGATGATAATGGCGTATTACCCTTGCCTGGATTGGTTCCAAGATCCAATGACGAAAGGGTTTGTTATGATACAGTTTTATCAAATGCTATCATACAAACTTCTACTACATATCTTGCAGAAGATAAAGTTTCGGAATTTTCAGTAAGAAATATTCCTATTGATGATGCTATTATTTCACATAGGTATAGTATTTTAGTAAAACAATATATTCAGTCATTAGAAGCATATACTTATTATAATATAATCAACCAATTATCTGGTTCTTCAAGTTTATTTGCACAAATTCAACCAGGTTTTATAAACAGTAACATTTATTCATTAGAAAATAAAAATGAAAAGGTTTTAGGATTTTTCGAATTAACGTCTGTTTCAGAAAAAAGATTGTTTTTTAATTATAGAGATTTTTTTCCAGGTGAGGCTCTACCTCCATATTTTATAGAATGCGCAGAAATAGCCCCCGCACTTGTAGAAGGTGCTGAACCGCGGCTTCCTTTGGTAGAAGCAATTCAGAAAAAACAAGTTGTTTATTGGGAAGAAAATATAAATGCTACTGTCAATGAAGGACCTTTTTTAGTGGTACCAACAGCTTGCGGTCATTGCACCGCATTAGGATCAAGTGAAATACCTGAATTTTGGGTAGATTAATAATTTTAAAATTATGAAAAAAACAATTTTATTTTTTATTATAATTTCTATAAGTATATCTTCTTATTGCCAAACTTTAAATAATATTAATATTCCGCAAGAAAGTATTTATGTTCATCACAATGATACATTTTTTCTAACAGGCGAGTATATATATTACAAAGTTTATTGTTTGAATAATGTTACTAATAAATTAAGTGATTTTAGCAAAATAGCTTATATTGTTTTGGTAGATAGTAAAAAGAAGGAAATTTTTAAACATAAAGTTATTCTTGATAATGGTACAGGTCAAGGTGATTTTTTTATACCAGGTTCTGTTCAATCAGGAAATTATAAAATTATAGCCTATACACAATGGATGCTAAATACTACTATAGATAATTTTTATCAAAATGACATTAGTATTATAAATCCATTTCAAACTAATCAAAAAAGTATACTTTCAAACAACAAAGAAAGTAATAAATCACCTGTTTTTTTTCAAACAAAAATAAATAATCAGGTAAATTCAAAATTAACTACCAATGGTGACACATTCGGGTCTAGAGAAAAAGTTACCATACAATTTGACAATCTTTCGAACTCAATAAATGGTAAGTATTCAATTTCAGTAAGAAAAATGGACTCTTTTAAAACACCAATAAGGAATACAGCAATCCAATACGAGACCATTATTGCTCAAAAAGAGAAATTGAGAACTAATACAAACAAGGTAAATATAATAATTCCTGAATTGCGTGGAGAATTATTAACAGGTAAAGTATTTTTAAAAGAAAATCAAAAACCAGCTGATAATATAAAAGTAGCACTTTCAATACCTGGAGAAAATTATATTTTTAAAGTGTCTCGTACAAATAAAGATGGTGTTTTTTATTTTAATTTAAAAGAAGAATATGAAAGCAAAAATGCTTTTATTCAAGTTATTGCTAAAAATAAGGAAAATTACAACATTGATTTAAACAACACTCATACAGTTGCTTATGACGAATTGATGTTTGAAAAATTTATTGTTACACCAAGGCTAGAAAGAATAATTCTTCAGCACAGTATTTCTAATCAAATTGAAAATGCCTATGCAAATGTTAAACCAGATAGCCTGATTAATATTAAAATGACAACTTCACTTTTAATCAAACCTACTTATGAATATTTACTAGATGACTATACTAGATTTCCAACAGTAAAAGAAACTATTTTAGAAGTTATTATGTATGCTATCACTAGAAAAAAAAAAGATAGCTATAGTATTCATATTAGAGTCAACGATGATGATGGGGAATCAAGTTTAAAATCGTTGGTATTGGTAGATGGTATTTTTGTACAAGATCATAATGATATTGTTCATGCTAAATCGAGCAGTATTAAAAAAATCAGTCTTGTTAATGAACAATATATATATGGTTCTCTAATTTTTAAAGGAATTATGCTAATAGAAACCTTTGATGGTAATTACAATAAATTACTAACCATGAATATTGGTAAACAAGTTTCACTCTTCAAACCTTCAGCCAAAAAAAAATATTTTAATCAAGTTTATAATATTAATAATAACTTGGAAAGAATACCCGATTACAGATTACAATTGGTATGGGAACCAAACCTCAATCTAAACAAAATATCTAGCTATTCTTTTTATACATCTGATCTTAAAGGTGACTTTGAAATTTGTATAGAAGGATTCAATAAAAATGGTTTACCTTTATCTATTAGTAAAATAATTAAAGTAAAATAATTAATTTAAATCATGCTTTTGAGGTCAGTAGATAATTTCACATATTCCTTTTTTACATATCCGCAAACGCTAATAATTATTAATTAACACTTATTTTTATAATAAATATATGAATGTATTTAGTTTTGTCGCCCATTTTGATAGCGAAGAACCCTATACTTCATTTTAAATCAGAACGAAATAAGATGAGAGTAGTTTACAGAAGGTTAAACAAATAGTAAGCACAGGGCAACAACTTGCTCTAACAAATTATTATTTTTACATTATTATCGGAATAAGACCGTTGCAAAAACTATTTTCACAAAAAAAGATGACGCTCGATAAAAATTTACCCCACAGTAAACCTTTGTTTATGAATACTTAAATTTTTAGAGAAGGAAGTAATTCGAAGTAAAAAAGTTTTAAACCTTAATTTTGCTCAATATTGCAACGGTCTTGGAATGCTATTTTTAGAATTATTTTTAGAAAGGTTAGAATATGCATTTTCAATTGAATTTACAGTAGTCTATACAATTGTATTTAACATTATAATTTCCCATCTTTGGCAAATGAAATTGAAACGAGACTCTTTAAAATAATTAATGCAAAAAATTCTAGAATAATATTTAGATGACCCAAAACTATTACAGCCAACATGTTACAATTCATTACAACCACAACACAAGCCAATCCCTAAATTTCAGAATTATTAGGTTGTTCCTACTCGTTTGGCAGGCGAGCGGGCAAAAAAAAATAATTGATATATAACAATCTCTCACAAAAGACCAAAATAATCGCATAAAAATCAAAAATGATGACAAAGGAAAAATTCCCTAAACAGAAAAAAATATTAATTCTGCTATCAAACCTATTTTTTGCTCTGTTGATATTGGGTTGTACCCAGACCCAAAACGATTACTTGGCTACGATTAGCATTTCAGAGCAAGCTGGTCTGTCACGAGATTTAGAATACGTATCTGCTATCATTTCCTTTGAAGGTGAATTGAAAGCATCTAGAGTATTGTTCGTAACCGATATGGAAACTGGTACATCAATGCCGGTTCAGGTGTTGGATACCATAAAAAAAGAAGGGAGAACACGTATGATAGTGATGTTCCCTGTAGGTATAGAAGCTAATCAAACCAAAAAATTTCAATGCGGATTTGTAGAAAAAATGCGAGACCGCCCACCGCCTTCTAATTTGAACCTTTCAGATGATGGACACTCAGTTGAGAATTCAATTTATAAAGCCGGTTTCAGTACCGAAAATGATAAGCGCGGCGGACAAATCAATGGAATTACCTTAAAGGAATTTGACGGCCAAGTACTTAAAAGAAGTCATATTGCCATGCACTGGGCACCTAATTTCTCAAAAAGTGATTCTGATGGGTATTTCAATATGGAAGACCTTCCAAAATCATCTGAGAATATAATTGAAAGAGGGTTGTACCAGATTACGAAAAAGCGTTCGGGAACAACGGATAGTGTTCCTGAAATAAATTTGGAAGGCAAGTATATCTTCTATGAAGGACTTCGATATTTTAAATTTTCCTCAACGATGACCGTGACAAAAGATGTAGAACTCGATTTGCTCAGAAATGATGAAATGACGATGGACAGCCTCTTTACCCACGTAATGTACACATTGCCAAATGGCAAGGTCTCACATCTGAAACTGTACGATGAAGAATTAGACCAATTAGAGGAAAACCCTATTACTGATGATGCTTCTTGGTTGGCTTTTTACAATGTGGACAAAGGATATGGTTATGGCTGTATTCGGTTAAAATATGACAATACAAATAATTCAGAAAATTCATCTATAACATATAAACCATACACAAAAATATCGAAATCTAAAAATAATGGGCGATATTGGAACCGTATCTTATTGGGAGAAGAGGATGTTTTGGTCAAAAAAGGTGATCGGTACACCGAGAGTAATGCATACTTGATTTTTCAGGTCGACCAATCAGCTCCTGAAAAGGCAATGAAATACTATGCAGAACGATTGATAAACCCTTTATTAGTCAAGGTTGAAACACCTTGAATTAATATTACACCAACCAGTGCTAGTCCAAAATTTCTTGACAATTAGAAATTAGTCCATCGTAATATTTGTCAGCTTGTTTTTCCGACCAAACCTCAAATGTATAATCCCAAATCTTTGATAAATCCTCAACAGCTTTGTTCGTTAATTTATATTCAGCCATTCGAGTGCTTTTTAGCTTTTAGAGATTCAAGATGTTTTTTTGGGTCAAAGTCGTGAGCTATTCCGCTGTCAGTTCCTTCTTGAATTGCTTTTTTCAATGCAATCACTTTACTTTCTTCTTCTTCTAAAAGTCTTAATCCTGCACGAATAACTTCGCTTACGTTTTTAAATCTTCCTTCGCTTACGCTACTTTGCACAAATAGGTCGAAATAATTTCCGAGTGATATTGATGTGTTTTTGTTCATTTTGAATAGTAATTTAATTCAAATATACCAAAAATTGGTATAATAAACAAGTTTTTGAAGTTCTGTTTGTCTGAAAAAGAGTTTCCAATTGATATTGGTTAAGCCATACAGTTTCTTTGTCTAACTTGACTTCAATTGATGTATTTCCCTTTGGGTTTTTGTATATTCTTATTTCAGATTTCTCCATTCAACAAATATACAATTAATTAAAATTTTGACAGATTTTTTGAGTTCCAGTTTCGTGAATTTTTATGCTCGATAACAGCAAAACAAACGTATTTAAAAAACTACTACTCAATCACTACTCAAAATGACTAATATTCCAATTTTAAGCTATTTAGTAACAATTAAACCTTTATATTATTGTTTTTTAATACTTTTTTGTTATGCAACATTAGGAAAAATGAACTAATTTTTGGATATTTGAAATATAAAAGAGTTATAAAATGGCAACAGTTGACAAAATAAGAACGGGATTAATTGACAAAATCCTTTCGATTAAAAATAAAGCTTTTTTGGAAGCACTTGACAAACTAATTTCATCAAGTAAATCTGAATCAGAAATTGTGGAATTGACTAATGAACAAAAAGCAATGTTAGAAATGAGTGAAAACGATATAAAGATGGGAAAGTTCATTTCTCAAGACGCTATGAATAAACGAAATCTTGAATGGCTAAACGCAATATAGTTTGGACTCGAACTGCTGACCTTCAATTCGTAGGGATTTTGGAATATTGGGTAAAAAGGAACAAATCCAGCAATTTTTCAAAAAAACTTTTAAGATTAGTTACGGAAAGAGTTTTGCAAATTTCAGAAAACCCTTTTATTTATAAACCAACAGATTTTAAAGATGTGAGAGTGGCTTCATTAAGACACTTTAGCATTTATTATAAAGTTACTGATAAACAAATATTAGTTACTGCTTTTTGGGATAATCGACAAGACCTGAAAAAACTTTTAAAAATATTGCAGAACGAAAAATAACGTTATACCAACCTAAATTTGCAAAGTACTTAAATTCACAAAATAATAACAAGAAAGAAAAGCATCAAAAAAAAGCACCATAACAATAACGTATGGTGCTTTTTTAAAAAATAATTCTTTTTGTATTATTGAATTATCAACTTTTTAGTTCCTAAACCTTCGTTGGTTTTTACGGTTACATAATACATACCTGTTGCTAATGCACTAACATTTACTTGTGTGTTAGCACTTTCTAATACAGGTTGTCCTAAATTGTTGTAAATAGTTAAACTTTCAAATTCATAATTATCTAAACGTATATTTATTCGTTCCTTAATTTCAGTGTAATAATTTATTAATCAGTTAGATAAGTTGAAATAAAGCATTATTTTATTGTTTTAAATTGCAAGGTTTTTTGTATATTGTAGCATAAACCTTGCAATATATGATAGGAAAATCATCAAATCAAAATCAACGAGATTTATTCCAACCTT
>JAKITG010000121.1 GCA_021648195.1 Flavobacteriaceae bacterium
CATTTTAAACACCAATCCATTGTTAAAGGAGAAAATTGATACACTTCATCCATAGTCTCAACTGGGCCATGACATTTTTGACATTTTAAACCTGCAACCGTAACATGTTGTGAGTGATTGTAATAAACAAAATCTGGAAGATTATGAACTCTAACCCATTTAATAGGCTTTTCTTCATAATTTTCTATATATGCTAATTTTTCAGAATCCCAACCTATTGCATTATATATTTTTTGAATTTCTCCATCATAAAATTCTTTACTAAATTCTGAAGTAACAGGTCCATTATATTCCGAAATACTTTTATGACAATTCATACAAACATTCACTGATGGAATACCAGAAGTCTTGCTATGTTTTGCTGATGAATGACAATATTGACAGTCAATTTTATTATCTCCAGCATGAATTTTATGTGAAAATGCTATAGGCTGAATAGGTTGATAATCTTGATCAATACCAATACCCATCAATGCGCTAAATAAAACATACGTTGTTATAAGAAGTAAAACAATAGTTGAAAAAATTTTCAAGAAACCGTTATTGCTCTTTAAGAAAACCCAAATAACAAATAGTAGAATAACAAATATTACTACATAAGACATCCAAGCACTTGATGTTTTTGAACCTACCAATTCTTCATCAATATTATCAGCACCTGCTACAGGTGTTTTTTTCACATCTCCTGCTGTAGTATATGCAATAATTGCTGCAATATCATCATCTGATAATTGAGGAAATGCATTCATTGGCATGCCGTTATATTCATTAAAAATATCAATAGCATCTTGATCACCGCTTGCTCTTAAAGCATTATTATCTTTAATCCATGATACCAACCACTCATGACTTCTATTTTCAGCCATATTCCCTAATGGTGGACCAATTAATTTTTTATCTAACTTATGACAAGCTGCACAATTGGCATTAAATAACTTTTTACCAATAGCCACTTTTGGGTCAACAGTTTGTGTCGTTGCTGCTATATCTTTCTTTTCTACAGGTTTATCATCTGTATAAGCAATAATATCATTAATATCTTGTTCAGAAAACTGCGGATAAGCAACCATTGGCATACCATTGTACTCCTTAAAAATATCAATAGCATCTTGATCGCCACTCGCTCTTAAAGCATTATTATCTTTAATCCAAGCTTGTAACCATTCATTACTTCTTCTTTCACTCATCCCTTTTAGAGGCGGGCCAATAAGTTTTTTATCTAATTTATGACAAGCCGCACAATTGGTATTGAATAACTTTTTACCATTTACAGCATCGCCTTCCTGAGCTATTAAATTAAAAGAAAATACAAAAAGTAAAAGAAGACTAGATATTAATCTTTTTAAGAGAAAGTTTGGTGTCACAATATTCATTTGTGTTATTTTATGTTTATTTTGAAATTTAAGTAGCCTACATTTAAGCATGGTTTAAAAGGTAAAATACTCAAACTTTATTACTTTCTTATTCAAGTGCTAATTTAGATAAAAAATATGACCACAAAAATACATTTAAAATAATTTTGTCAAAGCTTATCTAATAAATATAATTTAATTTATATTAATTCTAAATAATAAAAAAGGGGCTCTATCCTTTAAAATTATTTTAAGTTTGTAAAAAACTAACAAAATGAATTTTCAAACTAAAAAAATATTCTTCATCAGTTTTATTTTTTGTGTCTGTCTTAGTATAAAAAGCTTTGCACAGCAAACAAAAGGGATTATACGAATTGAAAGCAACGCAAAAATTGATAGAGTGCTTGCTCAAAAGAAGCAATACAACAACAAGTTAAAAACCATTAAAGGTTTTAAAATTCAATTATATTATGGCGGTGAAGATGAAGCTTACAAGATAAACAATGAATTTAAAGCTCTTTTTTCTGAAATTCCAATCAAAATAATTTTCAGTTCACCTGAGTGGAAGGTTCAAGTTGGAAACTACAAAACTCGATTAGAAGCAGATAGATTTTTAATTGAAATTAAAAAAGAATATCCTAGTGCCATTATATTTGCTACTAATATTCATTTTAAAAATTAGCATTTACCTTTAGCTTTATGAATGAAAACTTAGATGCAACAAATAAAGATTTTAACAGCGAAGAATTAGATGTAGAAAAGAAATTACGCCCCTTATCCTTTGATGATTTTACTGGACAAGAACAGGTGCTTGAAAATTTGAAAATTTTTGTTGAAGCAGCAAATTTGAGAAACGAAGCACTTGATCACACACTTTTTCATGGTCCGCCTGGGTTAGGAAAAACAACATTAGCTCATATTCTAGCCAATGAATTAAATACTAATATTAAAGTAACTTCTGGCCCTGTTTTAGATAAACCAGGTGATTTAGCAGGTTTATTAACTAATTTAGGCGAAAGAGATGTCTTGTTTATTGACGAAATTCACAGATTAAGTCCAGTTATTGAAGAATATCTTTATTCTGCAATGGAAGATTATAAAATAGACATCATGATTGAATCTGGTCCAAATGCCAGAACAGTACAAATAAACTTAGAACCGTTTACCTTAATTGGAGCAACTACTCGATCAGGATTATTAACAGCTCCGATGAGAGCGAGATTTGGAATAAGTAGTAGATTACAATATTATAATACTGAATTACTTACACATATCGTTCAGCGAAGCTCAAACATTTTAAATGTACAAATCTCCATGGAAGCTGCAATAGAAATTGCTGGAAGAAGTAGAGGAACTCCTCGAATTGCAAATGCCTTATTGCGAAGGGTTCGTGATTTTGCACAAATAAAAGGAGATGGAAATATTGATATTAAAATTGCAAAATTTGCACTAAATGCATTACATGTAGATACTCATGGTTTGGATGAAATGGATAATAAAATTTTAAATACCATTATCGATAAATTCAAAGGTGGACCCGTTGGCATTAGTACAATTGCAACTGCTGTTGGTGAAAATACTGAGACCATTGAAGAAGTTTACGAACCTTTTTTAATTCAAGAAGGATTTATTATGCGAACGCCTCGAGGAAGAGAAGTAACCGAATTGGCTTACAAACATTTGGGCAAAACTAAAGGAAAAAATCAAGGAGAACTTTTTTAAAATCTTTAACTCAAAAAAGGGTTTTCATGAAAGATAATACTTACAAACAAACTTATTCCTTTGAAAGAATACAAGAAAACACCAACCTCATAAAAATCGAAGCCAAACGCCTTGGTTTTTTATCTTGTGGAATTTCTAAAGCAAAATTTTTAAAAGAAGAAGCTCCAAGATTAGAACAATGGCTTCAAAATAATTTTCATGGAAAAATGCAATACATGGAAAATCATTTTGACAAACGATTGGATCCTCGAAAATTAGTTCCTAATGCAAAATCGGTTATTTCCTTACAGTACAATTATTTTTCTAATGAAAATCAAATAGATAATAGCTACAAAATCTCAAAATATGCTTATGGCGAAGATTATCACCACATTATTAAAACCAAACTTTATGAATTATTAAATTTTATTCAAGATCAAATTGGAGAAGTAAACGGAAGAGCTTTTGTAGATTCTGCTCCTGTTTTAGAACGAGCATGGGCGAAAAAAAGTGGCTTAGGCTGGATAGGAAAACACTCCTTATTAATAACCAAACAAAAAGGCTCTTTTTTCTTTTTAGCTGAATTGATTTTAGATCTTGAATTGACCTATGATTCTGAATTTAAAACCGATCATTGCGGAACCTGTACAAAATGTATAGACGCCTGCCCTACAAAAGCCATTTTACCCAACAATACTATTGACGGAAGTAAATGTATTTCATACTTTACCATTGAGTTAAAAGACGAACTCCCAAACTCAATGAAAGGAAAATTTGACGACTGGATGTTTGGTTGCGATATATGCCAAGATGTATGTCCGTGGAATCGTTTTTCAATTCCTCATAACGAGCCTAAATTTCAGCCCAAAGAAGAACTATTAAATATGACAAAACATGATTGGGAAGAAATTAGTGAAGAGGTATTCAGAAAAATATTTAAAAAATCTCCTATAAAGCGGACAAAATTTACTGGTTTAAAACGAAATATAAAGTTTATAAAAAGTTTATAAAAAAAACTAACTTTGGCTTGCATAATTTAAAAAATTATAACTTTGTTGGTTAATTACTTATCAAAACTAACTAAATGAGTTCAAAAATAAATAAAAAGGATGCTCTTGACTACCACCAATTTCCAACTCCTGGAAAAATTCAAGTTGTTCCCACAAAAAAATACAGTACGCAACGTGATTTATCACTGGCATATTCACCTGGTGTTGCCGAGCCTTGTTTAGCAATTGCAAAAAATGAAAATGACGTCTATAAATACACAGCAAAAAGTAATTTAGTAGCTGTAATTTCAAATGGAACAGCTGTTTTAGGACTAGGTAATATAGGACCGTTAGCCTCTAAACCTGTAATGGAAGGAAAAGGTTTACTTTTTAAAATTTTTGCAGATATTGATGTTTTTGATATAGAGGTTGATGCTACTGATGTAGATAAATTTGTAGAAACTGTAAAAGCTATTTCACCAACATTTGGCGGAATAAATTTAGAAGACATCAAAGCTCCCGAAGCCTTTGAAATTGAACGAAGATTAAAAGAAGAATTAGATATTCCAGTAATGCATGACGATCAACATGGCACTGCAATTATTTCGGCTGCTGCCTTAAAAAACGCATGCGAAGTTGCAAAAAAAGATATTTCTAAAGTACAAATCGTTATTAGTGGCGCAGGTGCTGCTGCAATTTCATGCACACGATTATACACTAAGTTAGGTGCAAAGCATGAAAATATTGTAATGACGGATAGCAAAGGAGTTATCCGTAAAAACAGAAAAAACCTATCTCCTCAAAAGTCTGAATTTGCTACCTCAAAAAATATTGATACCTTAGAAGATGCAATGAAAGGAGCTGATGTTTTTATTGGCTTATCCTTAGGTAATATTGTTAGTCCAGAAATGATTTTATCTATGGCAAAAAAACCTATTGTATTTGCTATGGCAAACCCTACTCCCGAAATTGCTTATGATTTGGCTATAAAAACTCGAAAAGATATTATTATGGCAACAGGAAGATCAGATCACCCCAATCAAGTAAATAATGTATTAGGATTTCCATTTATTTTTAGAGGAGCATTAGATGTTAGAGCTACAAAAATTAATGAAGAAATGAAAATGGCAGCTGTTCATGCATTAGCCGATTTAGCTAAAGAAAATGTACCCGAACAAGTTAATATAACTTACAATAAAAAAAATATTAAATTCGGAAAAGACTATATCATTCCTAAACCATTTGATAATCGTTTAATAACTGAAATCCCTCCTGCTATAGCTAAAGCTGCAATGGATTCGGGAGTTGCAAGAGAGCCTATTGAAGATTGGGATGCATACAAAGACCAATTAGAAGAACGATTAGGCACAGGAAACAAACTAATGCGCTCAATTACAAACCGTGCCAAATCAGATCCTAAAAAAGTTGTTTTTGCCGAAGCCGATCATTTATCTGTTTTGAAAGCAGCTCAAATAGCTTACGATGAAGGTATTGCCATACCTATTTTGTTAGGAAATAAAATAGTGATTTCTAAATTGATGAAAGAAATAAATTTTGAAGGAAGAATTCAAATTATTGATCCAAAATCAAAAGCAGAAGAGAAGCGTAGAAATCATTTTGCAGAAGTTTATTGGGATAAAAAACAACGCCAAGGAATTACTTTATTGGAAGCTCAAAAATGGATGAGAGACCGTAATTATTTTGCAGCAATGATGGTTAATGAAAATTATGCTGATGCTTTAGTTACAGGTTACTCTAGAAATTATCCTACCGTTGCAAAACCAATAATTGATTTAATTGGTAAAATTAAAGGAATACAAAAAATTGCAGCAACAAATTTGATGCTTACTAAAAGAGGTCCTTTATTTTTATCGGATACAGCAATGAATATCAACCCTAGTGCAAAAGAATTGGTTGAAATAGCAAGAATGACTAATAAAACCATGAAAATGTTTGGCTTAACTCCAAACTTAGCCATGGTATCTTTTTCAAATTTTGGATCTTCAAAATCTAAAACAGGTAAAAAAATTCAAGAAGTTATTGAATACTTACATACTTATTTTCCAGAAATAAATATTGATGGAGAATTGCAAGTTGATTTTGCTCTAAACACAAAAATGAGAACAGATAAATTTCCGTTTTCAAAATTAGAAAATAAAAAAGTTAACGGATTAATTTATCCAAATTTAGAATCGGCAAATATTAGTTATAAATTATTAAAAGAATTAAACGGTACCGAATCTATAGGTCCAATAATTATGGGACTTAATAAACCTGTTCATTTATTGCAGCTTGGTGCAAGTGTTGACGAAATAGTTAATATGGTTTGTATTGCCGTTGTAGATGCTCAAGAAAGAAAAAAAATATAAATAAATATCTCCTAAATTTTATGATTGCACATATCAACGGAAAATTAATTGAAAAAAATCCTAATAATGTTATAATAGAATGTAACGGATTAGGTTACACACTTCCTATTTCTCTACAAACTTTTTCAAATATTCCAGATCAAGAAAATATAAAATTATTTACACATTTAATCATACGTGAAGATGCACATACACTTTATGGTTTTTATAATAAAATGGAAAGAGAAATTTTTAAATTATTGATATCCGTTTCTGGTGTTGGACCAAGTATTGCTATGACCATGTTATCCTCCATGGATACTGAAGAAATTCAACAGGCAATAGCCTCAGAAGATGTTGAAAAAATTAAGTCCGTTAAAGGTATTGGAATCAAAACTGCACAGCGAGTAATTGTTGATTTAAAAGACAAAATTTTAAAAACTTACAATTTAACAGAAAATTTATCTGTTTCTAACAATACTATTAAAAATGAAGCGTTATCAGCTTTAGAAGTGTTAGGTTTTACGCGAAAAAGAGTAGAGAAAACCATACAAGTTATTTTACAAGATTTTCCAAATATAAATTTGG
>JAKITG010000122.1 GCA_021648195.1 Flavobacteriaceae bacterium
TTGAATTGTCCTTGGAATCTGAACACAAGATGTTATTCCAATGATAAGCGGCAGAAAAAATGCTATTTTTTTACTTATTTTCACGTCTATCAAAAACCTCAACTATATTTTTTTGGAAGCCTAACGACTGAGTTGAGAAATATTTGAGCCGCAGGGTCAAATATTTCTCTCCAATGTTTTGTTAAACACTTATCTATATTTTCCACTTAATTTTTGCTCAATTTTTTGAAATAAGCTTTTTTTATTAAGTTCTGATTGTATACTTAGTAAATAAGCCATAGGATTTTTTTGTGTTTCTCTATGTCTTTTGTCTAATTCATTAAAATATGAAACTACTCCGTATAATGCACCTACACCTCCAATCCCAAAGCCAAGGATTTTATTTTCTGCGGGAATCCAACTTGATAATGATGCTAATGCTGTTGGCATACTAATTGCCAAAGGTTTTAGCATAGCTTCTATACCATTTGATTCATATATTTTTTTAAGTTCTTTGGTATCATTGCCTAAAGTTTTTATATAATGATTTAATGCATCTTCAAGAGCTGATTTGTTGTCAATAGTAGGTAATGTAGAACTTAGTTCATTTATTTTGTTAAAAAAATTCAATCTTTGATCATCGTATTTATTTCTAATATTAATGAGTTGCTTCATAGTTACATTATTTATATTTTTAGGCATAACTACATCTATCAAAAGACATCCAAGTTTTTCTTCAAATGTATGACGATAATTATTATTACTGTTGGTATTTAAATAGTAATCAGATGTATCAGTAACAATCGGTATTGATTTTTCTTTTGATATGCTTTTAGCAAGATATGTCATATATAATGCACCAATTTCATTATCTATTTTTATCCAGCTTGACCATTCATGTTTCCCTGGAATGGCTAATCCCATTACATATAGCGTTTCTGCTAAATCAGGTTGAATTTTTTCAATGTGAATATAGGTACCATTTAACATCGTTCTATTTTGCATGTATATAAACATTTCTTTATATTCTTTATCAAAATGATGTCTATGCTCAAAGTGTCTTAAATCTCTAATCATTCTGCTGTTATGGGTTAAATATTCTGCAAAATTTCTAAAAGTATCATTTATAACCCATTTATCGGGATGATAATCAATGAGAAAATTTGTTTCTTGTCGTATTCTAATAATATCTTCATCATCTTGTGGTTCGAATGAAGATGGTACAATTCTTGAAATTTTATCCCAAAATAAAAAAGCATGTTTTAACCAGTTTTTATTTGTTAAATGTATATATGGGTAATATAATGCATGTCCGAAACTCATAATAACTCCTATGTGTGTTTAACGGTCGAATAGAACCATAAATTGCCGCTAGGTAATTTATTGCGTTCCTATGTTTTGTTGTGTGATTTTTGGTATAAAAGTTCTGGGTCTAAGTCTAAATGGTTATCCCACTCTATGCTATCAAAACATATTTTTACACTCTTAAATAGTGTTTCATCTTTTAACTCTTGAAATTTCCCTATCTCAAGATATGGCTTTACATCAAATAACTTTTCTTCTTCATTCTCAAATTTTAATAATAAAAAATAATTATCAAGTGGCTTTACATCTTTAACTGCTAAATACATCTTTTTCTCCTATTTTAAAGGGTCGATTTTAAATGGAAGTTCACCATTTTGAGCTAATTCCCAATCAGCTAGTAAATCTTCTTGTCTTAGCTCAACCCATGCTAAAACCAATCGAAGTTTTTCTTATGCAGTTTACCTTGTGTTAATTCGACTTTCTTAATGTCTATAACTGCTTTATCATCTTGATAATAAACATGAATATGTGGTGGGTTATGTTCGTTTGGAGCACAGTACATTCTAATAATTATTCCATAAAACATTGATATTGTTGGCATTTATTTTATCCTTATCATTTCTGTATTTTTTTCTTTATAACATTCAAATCTCTTATCATCTAAATATCTATCTTTAAATTCTTTATTTGTTTTTATTTTAATAACTTTTCTTGCATCTGCTATTTTTACTTTTCCAGATTGTTCTTTTATAAAATCATAGATTATGTTATCTAAATTATTATCATTAGTAAAAGGTTTTTTTACATAATCGATTACTTTAGACATTATAGATTTGTCGCTTTCATTCCAAATTGTACCCTTACATTTTGGATAGTTTTTACAACCAAAAAATTCTTGATCTTTATATTTACCATCTTTTTTAGATATTCTTTCAACCATTTCTCCACCACAATCTGGACATTTAGGAGGAATATCTTCTATTGTTGTCGTTGGTTCTGGTTTTGTCTGTAAAGTCTGAATATTTTCTTGTATTTGCCTTGTTTGATTAGGTGGAATTTTTATCTCTTTGTTTTCATCTATATTATGTATTTTTATATACATATTTTGTAAAAAATCTTGAATATCAATAATATTGTTATTTTCTTCTTTAAATAAAACGTTAGATATAGTTTTCGGAATAGCTGAAAAACCAAATAATGCACCCCATAAACCAAAAGCCATTTTAAAAGTTTTCATATTATTTTCTTTTAGAACATTTAGTAGTTTTTCTAAATCATCTCCTCTTAAAATAAAATAAGCTATTGATTTGAGTAAAATATCGTAATTTTTTATATCTACACTTTCAGCTTCAAATGGTTCATAGTTTTTTATATTTTTCATTAAGTTTCTAATATATTCAATACTTTTATCTTTTCCATCAAAATTAGCATCTTTAAAATTATCACCTATCTTTTTAAGAAGTTCAAGTCTATCTATTTTAAAATCTTCCTTAGTGTTAATTCTATCAAAACAGATAATATCATTAATTATATTTTTATATAATTCAGAAATATCATTATGATTAGCAAATGATGTCAATTTATTATTATTTAAATTTAATGTTTTATATATATCTATATCTGAACTTTTAATCACTTTTTCAAGGTGTTTATTTTCTTCTTCATTTATTTTATAAATAGCTTGATAATCTGCATTGTTTTGTGCCTGTTGTCTTTTATGTCTATTATCATCTAAAATCATATTAATATTATCTTTTATTGTCAAATTAGGATAAATTTCGCCTAATGTATAACAAAAATAAAATCCTTTAATTTTATTGATTAAAATATCATTGTATATATGTTGTTTTATGTCAATATTTTCTTCAATAATTTTTTCTAAATATTTTTCTTCCCATTTAAAAGTATCTTCTTTATTTATTATTTGTATTTTAGTTTGATATAAAGGTAATAATTTTGTTTCTATACTTGGCTCAGCTTTTATAAGAGTTATTCTTTTATGTTCCTCGTTTAGAAATAAAAATTTAACTTTATTTGGATGAAGATATATAGTTTGTGAAATTTGAAAAACTTCAATACTATTGATTTTATCAATTATATTTAAATCTTTTATCATATCTTTAGAAATTTCTATAATCAACGGATAATTATCTAATTCATCATCATTAATCTCAAAATATGGAATTTCAGTATAGGCAATTAGACTATGTTTAATCCTACTAGGTTCTACTATTTCAAATCTCTTATATCCAAAATTTCTATTTTCATAAAAAGATTTTGGAGATATTGATTCTGTTGATAAAATATTGTTAAAATTTAGTGTCGTCGTTGGTATATATAATTTTTCCATTTTTTAAATCCTTACCAATCTATATCTTCAGTTGTTAAAGAAGTTTCATATAGGTCTTCTGTAATATTATTTAGGAATGGAACTAAATTATCAGAATACATAATAAATAAATCTTGATAAGTTCTTGTAATAGCCACATATAAAGCATTCATATTGTCTTGCTTATTGTTTGGAAACTTATCTTCACAATCAGGTAGAAATACTGCTTCAAATTGTAAACCTTTACTACTATGATAAGTAATTAGTTTAGGTAAACTATTGCTAAAATCTAAATCCATAGAATTATTAAATTTTACTTCTGTTTGAAATCCTTTTGAATTAAAATAATTATATGCTTCTTCTACATCTCTATTTGTTTGTAAAAATATACCCACATCATCATAGCCTCTTGTTTTTATAATCTCAATTATTCCATCAAGTTGTTCATTCAAGGTGTTGTATTTTAATACTTTAGGCAATTCAACGCCTTCAACTTGACATCTTATTTCTAATTCATCCCCTGTGCTTTCAAGATATGTTGCAAATCTTGCAATTTTTTTTGGTAATCTATGATTAAAGACTAAAGTTTCCATTGGATATTTTGTAATATATGCTATATCCTCCATTGATAATGGATTGTCATTTTTAAAAGCATAAAGTTGTTGTGCACTGTCCCCATAGCTTATTAATGCTTTATTCGCTTTTTCTTTGAGTATATTAATTTCACTTTTATCAAAATCTTGAACTTCATCAACTACTAAATAATCAGCATTTGGATATCCCTGTCTTTTCCATTGCTCAAAATGTAAAATTCTATCACCATTTAAGCCAATTTCTATAATACCATCTTCCATATATTTTCTTAAAGTTTTTGTAAAAATAATAAAATAAAAACTTCCTTTATTCTCTTCTTGAATCTGCTTAACTTTCCAAAGTGCTAAAATTGATTTTCCACTTCCTGCACACCCTTTGACTATAAAAGAGTTATCAACTCTTCTTTGTACTACTTTTACTTGATAATTATCAAATTCTGATTCATTTATATAAAAACTTCTTTTTGCCATATTTTACTCCTAAACTATACTTTGATTATTGAAATTATGTTTTTTAATATTTTGTTTTACCAAATTGACTGAATGATTTGCATAACAATAAGTGCATAAATGATTGCAAGTGTTATACATACCTATATCTTTACTCATTATACAACCACACTCTTTTCTTTGACCTTTATCTTTTAGCTTTATGTTTGGTGAGTAGTCATCTCCAAAAAGAGAAGCAGTATTATCTATACCTAGCCAATTTAAAATTTTTTTATCATTCTTGCCAATTTTATATATTAACTCATCATCCACACATTTATTATGTTTTATATTAAATTGTTCTAGTTCAATTTTTTCCGTACAAGTTGATAGCTCTAAATTCCATTTTTGATTTAATTCTTTCAGTTTTTTTGAAAAATCCATTATATCATATTGTGAAAATTCTCTAAAAGATGTGTCTTGCGTATAAAGATTATTTTGAACTTTTTTATAAACCTCAATATCAGCAAAACTAAATACGAGTTTTTCTGTGTAACTACAGATTTGATTTCCAATATTTTTAATTTTTTCTAATAAATCATCTACAGAAATAAAATCACTTAATATTAAAGGATCAAATCTCCAAATAACTTTTTCTTTTCCTATTAAATTTGACAATTCTTTAAAAGTATTAATTCTATTTTCTAATTTTGGAACATTTGGTTCTAAATTTTCTTTCTCGTAATCGTTAAGTGTAAATTGAAAGTAGTATTTGATGTCTCGTTTATTTAATTCTTCTAAATAAGGCATTATTGGCTTTGGATTTTTTGACCAAAAAACAATAACTTTTGTTTCGTCAAAAGACACATATTGAATTTTTTGATTAAAAGGATTTTTCCAAGTGATATAACCTTTTTCTAGTCTATTAAAAAACCATTTACTAAAAAATGATGGTATATCTGTTGATCGACTTGCAGAAATTATAAATGGAGTTATAGCTTCTACCTCTTGATTATCATCATTTATTATTATTTTCTTATTCCAACTTTTCATTTTATACCTTAAATGCTGTTATAGTATTTTTATCAGAAGTATGATGACAATATTTTGTTTCATTTTGTGTTTGACCTACAATACAACCTGCCTCCATTTTATCTAAAATATTATCAGCAAATTCTTTATTGGCTAAGATTCTATATGTTATTTTGGACATATCATTTTGTTTCCCTATGTGTGAAATATAAAATATATTATTTGTAAAACAATCTTGTAAGCATATTTCTTCATTTGTATAACAACTTGTTGGAATAATTGTTTTATAGCTTTCAAAATTATTTTTTATAAATTTATTTACTTGTTTATTTAGTACAATTGGTAAAAATTGAGAATTAATCTTTATTGTAACATCAACTATTGATAAAAAACCGTTACTGGATAAATGTGGCAGATAATAGTCACAAAATTCATAGTAAGCATTATTGTTATTATGTAAAATTTCATTAATAATTTTAGATGTTGTGATAACATCATAACTATTTTCAAAATATATTTTAGAGTTTTGATATAGTTCATATATATTGTTAAAACTTATATATTGACAATTTAGGCTAATGTTTAAATTATATTTAATTTGAATTTTAAAAACTATTTTTTGAAGAATTTCTAATGCTTCTTTATTCCCATCAATGGCTAAAATATTGATATTAATTTTACTTGATAAATTTTCTATGATACTCATTAAAAGTCCTGATAAATTTCCACCAGTGCCAGAACCAATATCTAATATATTAATCTCTTGCTTGTCAAGATAAGTCTTCTTGATAACATTATTATTAAATAAATTTTTAAAAATTAAATAACTCTCTGCATAACTTCTTGGAAAATATGTACCTAAATATATTAAATTTTCATTTTGGTCAAGATGTAAGTTTTTACTAAATTTAGTATAGTCTGGCTCATATTTTGCATTTAATTTGTTAAAAATTAGTTCATCTATATAAATTGGTAACTTTATACTTGATTGCACTTTGATCCTTTTACACAACGGCAGCGCGGGTGAGTGGCGACCGAATTTGAAAATGTAATTTTCCAATTTGGTTGTCCGCTCCTCCCGCTTGTTG
>JAKITG010000123.1 GCA_021648195.1 Flavobacteriaceae bacterium
CTTAGTTGGAGATATTAAATCTGACGGTGATTTTAGAGTAGATGGAAAGGTTGAAGGAACCATTAAAACATCAGGAAGAGTTGTTATTGGTAAAGATGGAATTGTAACAGGTACTATTGATTGTACCAATGCTGATGTTGAAGGTACTTTTTCAGGAAAACTTTTAGTTGACCAAGTATTATCATTAAAAAGCACAGCAAATATTAGTGGAGATGTAACTTTAGGGAAACTTTCGGTTGAGCCAGGAGCTGCGTTTAATGCAACTTGTACAATGAAAGGTTCAGTTAAAGTAATATCTAGTAATGGACAAGAAGCCAAAAAGACAGCTTAATAAGTACATTCGTTTTACGGGTATAGCTTTTCAGTTGGGTGCAACTATTTATCTAGCTACTTATATAGGAAAATGGTTAGATAATAAATATTTAATGGAAAAAAAATTATTTACTTTATCATTTATTTTAATTGGTTTAATCGCTTCTATTTGGAGTATCGTTAAGCAATTAAATAAGATAAATAATGAGTAGTAACACATGAACAATCCGTTAAAGCGTTTTATTTTTATACTGACTATAAGTGTAGCAGTAATTTTCGGATTACATATTTTATACCTCCATTTTAATAACTCACCTCTTTTTGCTCATAAAATCATACCAGCATACATTATGAATTATGTATTAGCTTTAAGTGTTTATACATTATTATATTCTTTTAGAGCTAAATTCAAAACGCAACTCGGTTTTTTATTTATGGCAGGTAGTTTTTTAAAGTTCATCCTATTTTTTATTTTCTTTTATTCTTCTTATAAAGCTGATGGAGACATCAATACTTTAGAGTTTAGTTCGTTTTTTATACCCTATATGATTTGCCTTGTAGTTGAAACCACTTCGCTAGTTAATTTGCTCAATAATTTAAAGTAATAAATATATCAAGACCGTTAACAAAAGCTATTTTGACAAAGAAATATGCCGCTCGATAAAAATTTAACTCACAGTAAGCCTTTGTTTATGAGGATTTAAACTTTTAGAGAAGGAAATAATTCGAAGTGAAAAAATTTCAAACCTTAATTTTGCTCAATATTGCAACGGTTTTGTATCTTTAATCGAGGTAAAGGAACAATAAATAAAAACTCAAAATTATTTTTGAATTTAACATAAAACAGTATCTTTGCACGGATTTTAAAACATACAGTTTTACTTGAGTGATATGCAAAGAAAAAAATTACTTAATTTACTTACTTTTTTATTTTTACTAGTTGCTTTTCAGGCAAATGCTCAGCATGATAGCCATAAAGCAAAACAACATGATAATAAGCATGCGGTTGTTCAGCATGATAATCATGGAAAAGAGCTGACTTTAAAAGAGCAAATCAAAGCAGATATTGATCATCACTTATTAGATGCTCATGACTTTCATATTACAAATGCAATTACTTTTCCATTACCAGTTATTTTATGGGATAATGGACTACAAGTATTCTCGTCATCAAAATTTAATCACGGGCATGATGTAGCAGAACATAAAGGAAATTATTATAAGATAGCACACAGTAATGGCCACATATACAAAACAGATGCGAGTGGCAGTATAACAATGAATAAAAAAGGTTTTCCTGATAGAGCGAATAAGCCTTTAGATTTTTCTATAACAAAAACTGTTGTAATGATTTTTATTACAGGGTTATTAATGTTATTCTTATTTGGCTCATTAGCAAAATCATATAGTAAAAACAATGGCATTGCTAAAGGTCCAGGCAGGTTATTAGAACCTATCATATTATACATAAGAGATGATATTGCTATTCCAAATATTGGAGAGAAGCATTATAAAAAATACATGAATTATCTATTAACCATCTTCTTCTTTATTTGGTTTGTTAACCTTTTTGGATTAACACCTTTAGGGGTGAATGTAACAGGTAACATTGCTATCACTTTGGCATTAGCATTATTAACATATCTTATTACCACATTTTCTGCAAAAAAAGATTATTGGAAACATATTTTTTGGATGCCAGGCGTACCAAAACCAATGCGTTTGATATTGGCACCAATAGAATTATTAGGTACAGTTATTAAACCATTTTCATTGATGATTCGTTTGTATGCAAACATGAAAGCAGGTCATGTTGTATTAATGAGTATTATTGGTTTAATGTTCCTGTTTAAAAGCTGGATAGGAAGTTCGCTTTCTTTTGGGCTTGCATTTGCACTAATGTTATTAGAATTATTAGTTGCAGCATTACAAGCATATATATTTACTATGCTATCAGCATTATACTTTGGTTAAGCAGCCGAAGAACATGATGAGCATTAAAAAAAAGAACATTTATTATTAATTATTTAAATATTTTATTATGACAATTCCAAATATTGTAGGAGCAGGATTAATTGTAATCGGTGTCGGCTTAGGTATCGGTAAAATTGGTGGATCAGCAATGGACGCTATCGCAAGACAACCAGAAGCTTCAGGGAAAATTCAAACGGCTATGCTTATTGCAGCAGCACTTATTGAAGGTATCGGTTTTGCTGCGTTATTCGCATCATAACCTTTAAAAATTAAAACTAGTAATAACGGTTGGTTATTACTAGTTTTATAATTAATAATTATTAAAAGAATTTAAAATATTATGGATAAATTATTAGACGAATTTTCAGTGGGTCTATTTTTTTGGCAAATGCTTCTTTTTATAGGACTAATTCTATTGTTAAGGAAATTTGCGTGGGGTCCAATTTTAAACGCTGTAAACGAACGAGAAGAAGGTATAAAAAATGCATTAGAAGAAGCTGATAAAGCACGTCAAGAAATGCAAAACATCAATGCAGATAACGAACGTATTTTAAAAGAAGCTAGAGCAGAAAGAGATGCGATGTTAAAAGATGCTCGTGATTTGAAAAATAATTTGATAGAAGAAGCAAAAGATGAAGCCAAAACACAAGCTAGTAAATTGATGGCACAAGCAAAAATGGCTATTCAAAATGAAAAATTTGCAGCAATTGCAGATATTAAAAAACAAGTAGCAAGTTTATCTATTGATATTGCCGAAAAAATAGTAAAAGAGGAATTGTCGAGTAAAGACAAACAACTCAAATTGGTTGAACAACTATTAGGCGAAGTGAAATTAAGCTAATATGAACGAATCTAGAGCAGCCATACGATACGCAAAAGCTATTTTAAGTCTTTCATTAGATTCTAAAAAAGCAGATATTATTGATGCTGATATGCTATTGATAGCTTCAACTGTTGAAGAAAATGTAGACTTACAATTGATGCTGAATAGCCCTATAATTAAATCAGAACAAAAAAAATCAATACTAGTCGCTATTTTTGACAAAAAAGTTGATGCTATTTCTATAAAGCTAATCAATTTATTGGTAGAAAATAAAAGGTTAGCATTATTACCAGAAGTAGCAAAGCAATATATATTTATTTACGATAAACATAAAGGAAATCAAGTAGCCAAAGTTACAACGGCTATTCCTTTAACAGCAGATTTAGAGAAGAAAGTACTGGCAAAAATTAAAGAGATTACAGGTAAAAATGTAACATTAGAAAACAGTGTAGATCCTACTATTATTGGAGGTTTTATATTACGCGTTGGCGATAAGCAATTTGACACAAGTATTTTAGGTAAAATGAATAATTTACGTAGAGAGTTTGAAAATAGCACTTACGTAGCAAAAGTATAAATCAGAAAACAGAGAAAAGAAAAGATAAAAGAGATTAATATCTCAATACTCAATACTAGTCTCTCAATACTAATAATAAAGAAATGGCAACAATAAATCCAGCTGAAGTATCAGCAATTTTGAAACAACAATTAGCAGATTTTGATGGTAAAGCATCATTAGATGAAGTAGGAACCGTTTTACAAGTAGGAGATGGTATTGCTCGTGTTTATGGATTGGCTAATGTACAATATGGTGAATTAGTACAATTTGGTGACGGACTTGAAGGTATCGTTCTAAATTTAGAAGAAGATAATGTTGGTGTTGTATTATTAGGTGAATCAACAGAAATTAAAGAAGGTTCAACAGTAAAACGTACAAATCGTATTGCTTCTATTCGAGTAGGAGAAGGAGTTTTAGGTCGCGTTGTAAATACTTTAGGAGAACCAATTGATGGTAAAGGTGCTATTGAAGGAGAAACTTTTGAAATGCCATTAGAGCGCAAAGCTCCAGGTGTTATTTTTCGTGAGCCAGTAACCGAACCCTTACAAACAGGTTTAAAAGCAGTTGACGCAATGATTCCTGTAGGAAGAGGTCAGCGTGAATTAATTATTGGTGACCGTCAAACGGGGAAATCAACCGTTGCTTTAGATACAATTATAAATCAAAAAGAATTTTATGATGCAGGTGAACCCGTATATTGTATATATGTAGCTATTGGGCAAAAAGGTTCAACTGTGGCAGGAATTGTAAAAATGTTAGAAGAAAAAGGAGCTTTAGCTTATACAACTATTGTTGCAGCAAATGCATCTGAAGCTGCTGCAATGCAAGTTTACGCTCCATTTGCAGGTGCTGCTATTGGCGAATACTTTAGAGATACAGGTAGACCCGCATTAATTGTTTATGATGATTTATCAAAACAAGCTGTTGCGTACCGTGAAATATCTTTATTATTACGTCGTCCTCCAGGGCGTGAAGCATATCCTGGAGATGTATTTTACTTACATTCTAGATTGTTAGAGCGTGCTGCAAAAGTAATTAATGATTACTCGATTGCTATAAAAATGAATGATGTTCCTGATTCATTAAAAGGAAAAATAAAAGGAGGAGGTTCATTAACAGCCTTGCCAATTATTGAAACTCAGGCAGGTGATGTATCGGCATATATACCAACCAATGTAATTTCAATTACAGACGGACAAATATTTTTAGATGGAGATTTATTTAATTCAGGTGTTCGTCCAGCAATTAACGTAGGTATTTCTGTATCACGTGTTGGTGGTAATGCTCAAATTAAATCTATGAAAAAAGTATCAGGTACTTTAAAATTAGATCAAGCACAATATCGTGAATTAGAAGCTTTTGCTAAATTTGGTTCAGATTTAGATGCAGCTACTTTAAATGTAATTGAAAAAGGGAAACGTAATGTTGAGATTTTAAAACAAGCTCAAAATGATCCGTTTACCGTTGAAGAACAAGTAGCAATGATTTATGCAGGCACAAAAAATCTATTAAAAGATGTTCCTGTAAAGAATGTAAAAGAATTTGAAAGAGATTATTTAGAGTTTTTAAAAGCAAAACATAGTGATACTTTAAGTACATTAAAATCGGGAAAACTGACTGATGATGCAATTGAAGTTCTTGAAAGTGCAGCTAAAGAAATGTCGGCGAAGTATGTTTAAGTAGTGAGCTTTTGGTAGTGAGTATTGAGATTTAAAAATACTACCTACTAAATTCTAATTTCTCAATACTAATAAAAAATGGCGAATTTAAAAGAAATACGTAACAGAATATCATCTATCGGTTCAACGATGAAAATTACTAGTGCCATGAAAATGGTATCTGCTGCAAAGTTGAAAAAAGCACAAGATGCGATTACAGCTATGCGACCGTATGCAAATAAGCTAACCGAATTATTACAAAACTTAAGTGCTACATTAGATAGTAGTGATGGCGATGTTTATACAGAACAAAGAGAAATAAATAAAATTTTAATTGTTGCAATCACTTCAAATCGTGGTTTGTGTGGTGGGTTTAATTCATCTGTAATTAAAAAAGTTCAGAATGTTATTAGTACAGAATATGCTGATAAAGAAGTTTCTGTGTTGGCAATAGGTAAAAAGGGTAATGATTTATTTAGTAAAAATCTTACTGTAATAGCAAATGAAAGTGATGTTTTTGATGATTTGACTTTTAAAAATGTTGCTAAAATCGCTGAAGAATTGATGAGCCAATTTACCGATAATCAGTTTGATAAAATTGAAATTATATACAATCAATTTAAAAATGCGGCTACACAAATTATAAGTAAAGAACAATTTTTACCCATTCTTCCTCCTGAAAGTAAGAAAACATCAAATGCAGATTATGTGTTTGAACCTTCTAAAGAGGAAATAGTTAAAGAATTGATTCCTAAATCTTTAAAAACACAATTATACAAGGCTGTTCGAGATTCATATGCTTCAGAGCATGGTGCACGTATGACAGCCATGCATAAAGCAACCGATAATGCGACCGAATTAAGAGATGATTTATTATTGATTTATAATAAAGCTCGTCAAGCTGCTATTACTAATGAAATTCTTGAAATTGTTGGTGGAGCAGAAGCCCTGAATGATTAGACAGAACGCTAGTGAAGTCAAATTTTCAAAAGGGAGCAGAAGCATTAAAGAAATAAATAAAAAGCTTATCAAATTTGATAGGTTTTTCATTTTAACTATTTTGTTAATCTACATTGAGTAATGATCCAAAAAACACAGCATTCATAAAAAGTTTATTGGTTCCATACCAAGCACCTCTAAAATTAGGATTATCAGCAAATAATACCAATTATGAATCAAAGCGCCTAATATATTATTTAATTTTCTGTATCTTTAAGGTATGGGAAAACGAGTTATCATTCATATAAGAGAGAGCAAAGAAGAGTTAAAAAGGCTGTATAAAAGTAGCCGAAACCATAAGAGTAAAAATCGAATAAAGAGTTTGCAATTAACACAGGAAATTCAATTTATATTTTCAAGATGAAAGCAGGTTCGGATTAAAAACACATATTGGTTGATGC
>JAKITG010000124.1 GCA_021648195.1 Flavobacteriaceae bacterium
AGTAGGAATGAAGGACATTTAGCTTTTATCAACAGCGTAGCTGATAATAAAAAATCTTAATTCCCTTAATGTTATCTTAATTTCTTAATGTTAAAAATCTTTATAATTATTTCTTAAAAGCTCAAAATAACCATTAAGGCATTTAGTAGGAATGAAGGACATTTAGCTTTTATCAACAGCGTAGCTGATAATAAAAAATCTTAATTCCCTTAATGTTATCTTAATTTCTTAATGTTAAAAAACAGTAAATAGTGAGTCCTCGAACGCCGTGCAACGGATTTCAAAAGACGCAGTCTTTGTATCTTTGTGGCTTTGTGTGAGAGTTTTTTCTTATTCTCAGAAACTGCACCTCGCTTTCTTGATTTAAGAGCATTTTTAAGCCAAAAATATTAAAAAATAAGTTCAAAAATAAAAAATTAACAGGGGCAGACCCCGCTATCACCTATCATCAGACCCCGCTATCAGTCAGACCCCGCTATCAGACTAAAGAAGTAAAAGGAACATATGCAAGCATTAAAACGAGAAGTATATATCCCGGAGAATCATAAGTTACTCATTGATATACCGAAAGATATACCAACGGGAAATAGTGAGATGTTTATTATTATTAACCCGATCATTCAGATGCCAGAGCAAGGCAAGCATAATATTTCTAATGAGCTTGATGATTTAATTTTAGGAATACACGCAACACTTAAATTTGATATCCAAGGTAAAAGTTATAAAGAACTTTTACTTGGTGCATTGACTGAAAAGTTATCATGAATGTTTTTTTAGATACAAATGTTTTGCTTGATATGTTTTTGGCCAGAGATGACGGTTCAGCTGCTGATCTTTTTAAGCAAATTGCGGATAATTCAACTTATATAGTGTCTGTTTCAGATATAACAGTGATTAATACTTATTATATTTTAGAAAAAATTTCAAATAAAAAAAATGCTCGTCAAGCGGTTGGTATACTGATTAAATGTTGTGAAATTAATGTTGGTGATAGTGTAACAATCCAATCAGCATTTAACAGTGATTTTACTGACTTTGAGGATGCTGTTCAATATTATTGTGCAAAGGCTTCAGATGTTGAACTATTGGTTACCAATAATATAAAAGACTTTCAACTTTCTGATATAAAAATTGCAACTGCAAGCGAAGCATTGCAATTTTTATTTAAAAGCTAAAAACAGCCGTTAAAATTAGCTGTAAAAATATTTTGAGCAGGGTAAGGTGTTTGTAAGTTATTAATATATAATGAACTTACCGTGAACGTCCCCTCTTTTATAGTTATTAATATATAATGAACTTACCGTGAACGTCCCCTCTTTTATAACTTACCGTGAACGTCCCCTCTTTTATAATTTCCCTTATTCGCAGAAACTGCGCCTCACTTTCTTGATTTAAGAGCCCGAGAAAAAACCGAGAAAAAACCCGAGAAAAAAATGAAAGCAAAAACTCAACATATAAGTAAGTTAATTAGGAATACTATTAGCTTAATTGACCCAAAAGCAGAAATAATACTTTACGGTTCAAGAGCTAGAGGCGAGGAAAGAACTGACTCCGACTGGGATATTTTAATCCTAACCGATTATTCAGTTAGCCTACAAACTGAAAGTAAATTTAGAGATAAGCTGTATGACTTGGAATTAGAGACTGGTGAACCATTTTCAGTTTTTGCATATTCAAAGCATGAATGGACGTCTCAACAACGCATTACACCTTTTTATCAAAATGTGGTTAAAGAAGGAATACAAATATGACTTTTAAGGAAAGGACAGAATATGTAAAATATAGATTGGAATCATCACAGAAAACATTTGATGCTGCGAAAGTATTAGCTGAAAATGAATTTTGGAATTCAGCTGTAAATAGACTTTATTATTCCCTATATTATGCTGTTAATGCCTTACTTGTAATGAATAAAATTCAGACTAAATCGCATTCTGCGACCAAAAGTCAATTTTCATTACACTTTGTGAAAACTGGAAAGTTTGATAAAAAATATGGGAAACTATTATCAGAATTATTTGACTGGAGACAGAAAGGCGACTATGAAAATATTTTCGATTATGACAAAAAATCGGTTCAACCATTGTTTAAGCCGGTAAGTGAAATGATCAGATTAATTGAAGAAAAAATCAAAAACGACCTATAATAAACAGTAAATAGTCTATAGCAGGAAATTTTAAATTATTAAATATTGCCAACTAATGAAACTAATTGCTGGTTACCTTTCCTGCTGCGCAGAAAACCTAACCAGTGGCTGTTATAAAAAAATATTGTCCTTCGATACTCAGGCACTTTTTCAGGTCTGTCTGTCGTTCTTTTTAATCTTTGTGTGAGAATATCTTTAAACGCCGTAGGCCTTACACCCTGTCAGTTAGATTTATACGGAACGGATAAATATGACTGATGTTGTTCTTAATAATCTTAATGTTTGTCTTAATTTCTTAATGTTAAAAAACAGTAAATAGTGAGTCCTCGAACGCCGTGCAACGGATTTCAAAAGACGCAGTCTTTGTCTCTTTGTGGCTTCGTGTGATATCTTTTCCTTATTCGCAGAAACTGCACCTCGCTTTATTGATTTAAGAGCATTTTAAGCCAAAAATGTTAAAATTTAACCTCAAAAATAAAAAATTAACAGGGTCAGACCCCGCTATAGACCTATTACACATCGGTTTTATCATCGGCAAGCTTGAGCCCCGAGTACTGCTGTATAGCTCCAGGATTGGCTAATTTGACATTATAACCACTATCTATCAACCCATCGACCAACCAATACCAGTTGTAAGTTGACTCGACGGTCAGACTTTCCAGATTTTCCCTGAAAGGTTCAAGATGTCTTAAGATCAATTCAAGATCATTTTTTACTCGCCGGTTAAAAAGATGTTTCCCGATTTGATCAATAACTCCGAGATAACAATTGCTTGAATGCAGATCAATACCGCAGTACAGTTTTGTTTTCATAACAGGTTCCTTTTTTTGATGAGTTAAATATAGCAATATACATCAATAAATGCTATATTGTAATCAGAACCTTATACGTTTATCAGACCCCGCTATTATTAAGAAACCGCTATAAATAATCATAATATGATTGATGAAAAAATATAAGGAGGATACAATATGATTGATGTTGCGCTCGTAAAAAAGCAGATAGTAGATGCTCTTATTGGTTTGAATCCTGAAAAAATCATTCTTTTTGGCAGTTATGCTTATGGCACGCCAACTGAAGATAGTGATCTTGATATTTGTGTAATTGAAAAAGATTATGAAAATAAATGGGTAGAAAAAGCAAAAATAAGAAAACTTCTCAGTGATATAAAATATCCCAAAGATATTTTATTGGAAAAAATAGATTTTTTTGCAACTCACACTACGGATGATTGGATCAATACAGCATGGTATGATGCTCAGCATTACGGAGAATTGCTTTATGAAAAAAAGTGAAATAAGCAATAGTGCCGAAATGTTCTTATACAAATCAACTGTTGACTTTAATACTGCGAATTTTCTATTTGAATCATTTGAACAAGGAAAAGTAGAGATCGATTTAGAGATAATAATGTTTCATCTGCAACAGACTGCTGAAAAACTTCTAAAATCAATATTATCTTATAAAAAAATACGCATTCAAAAAACACATGATATTAGCCAACTAATAGGTTTATGTTCTGAATATAATATCACATTTAACTTTGACATTCACTCTTTAGCAAATTTAACAGATTTTGCGGTAGATGGCAGGTATGCTATCATGCATGATGATTTAAGTGATGTTGATAAGTATATAAAAATACTTGACAATTTTTTAGAATCAGTAAAAACAATAATCAGCGGATGATAGTTTGCCATATCCAACGTATTTTCAATAGCTTAAAATTCTTAATTTAAGAAGTTGCGCCTCACTTTATTAAAATAAGCGCAGTTTTAGTCGTAATTAACTATTATTTAACCTTAAAAAAATAAATTTAAAAAGGTCAGACCCCTAAATATACAATGTTTTAACTCTTTGTGTCTTTGTCAGACTCCGCTATAAGATAACCATTAAGGCATTTAGTAGGAATGAAGGACATTTAGTTTTTATAAACAGCGTAGCTGGTTATAAAAAATCTTAATCCCCTTAATGTTAATCTTAATTTCTTAATGTTAAAACTCTTTGTATTTACCGCTAAGAAAAAAATTAACCATTAAGGCATTTAGCAGGAATGAAGGACATTTAGCATTTATCAACAGCGTAGCTGATAATAAAAAATCTTAATCCCCTTAATGTTATCTTAATTTCTTAATGTTAAAACTCTTTGTATTTACCGCTAAGAAAAAAATTAACCATTAAGGCATTTAGTAGAGATGAAGAACATTTAGTTTTTATCAACAGCGCAGCTGATAATAAAAAATCTTAATTTCCTTAATGTTTGTCTTAATTTCTTAATGTTAAAAAACAGTAAATAGTGAGTCCTCGAACGCCGTGCAACGGATTTCAAAAGACGCAGTCTTTGTGTCTTTCTGGCTTCGTGTGAGAGTTTTTTCTTAAATTAAGAACCCACGCCTCACTTTATTAAAAGAAGAGCATTTTTAAGCCAAAAATATTAAAAATAACCTCAAAAATAAAAAATTAACAGGGTCAGACCTCGCTATTAAAATAAAATCCGTTGTAATTTGAAAATTATCTGTTTTATATTATATTTGTTTAATCAATATCAACATTGGGAATTTTATTATGTCATCTGTATTACAATTAAAGTATCCTGCAACATTACCAGATTTTTTACAGGAATCAAAAGTAGCTTTTGAACAAGAAGCCAAAATGGCTTTGGCTGTGAAATTATATGAATTGAAAAGAATCCCATCAGGTATAGCAGCTGAATTAGTGGGGATGAATCGAGTTTCTTTCCTCTTGAAACTTGCAGATTACCAGACTCCTATGATGCAAGTTGATGAAGATGAACTTTTGCAGGATGTGAATAATGCCTAATGTGAGCACAAAACGCATCGTTATCAATACTAGTCCGTTACTTGCTCTTATTGCTGGTTTAAATTCTTTAGATATTCTTCATGAAATGTATGATGAGGTTATTGTTCCAAATGAAGTTGTTAATGAAATAACAATTTTGAATTCTTCTAAATTTGGTGCTGATATTTTTAATAATTCTATATTCTTAAACAAGCAGTTTGAAGATATTGAAATATCTCCATTCTTAAAAAATGTTCTCGATATAGGTGAAGCAGCGGTGATTCAATCAGCGTTGAATAGAGAAATTACAACCGTTTGTATTGATGAATCTGTTGCTCGGAGAGTCGCACGGTTAAATGGTGTTAAGGTTACAGGATCATTAGGGATTATCATAAAAGCAATAAAAAAAGGTAAAAAATTAGACTTTTTGGATATTGTCAATAACATGAGATCAAAAAATATATTTTTATCCGATAGACTTATTAAAAATGCAAGTGCTATTTTAAATTCAAAATAAACATACTACCTAATTGTTAGTTTTATGCGTAGCAGAAAAATGACAATTGCTTTTCTTCGTGAAACTCTGTGGTTCTTTGTGTCGCTTTGTGTAATAGTTTGCCTTTTTTATCTTAATCCGTGAGAATAGGTGTCATCAGTGGACTGTTTTACTTAAAATAAAAAATTAACAGGGACTGACCCCGCTATAGTAACCCTGCGTGATCATTATTGATCCCCCCATAACAAATAAGGATATATAATATGATTGATATTGCGCTCATAAAACAGCAAATAGTTGATGCTCTTATTTCGTTGAATCCTGAAAAAATTATTCTTTTTGGTAGTTACGCTTATGGTACGCCAACTGAAGATAGTGATCTTGATATTTGTGTAATCGAAAAAGATTATGAAAATAAATTAACTGAAACAATGAAAATTAGAAAATTACTAAGTGGAATTAGAATTTCTAAAGATGTTTTAATTCAAAACTTGGAAGAGTATAATTTTTATAGAAATGAAATTAACTCTGTATTCTATGATATTGATACAAAAGGTGATGTTTTATGGCAAAAAAATTACTGAAACAATATGAGATTCTACTATTTAAAAGTGAAGAAGATTTCATTGCCAGCAAATATTTATTGGATGGCTTTAATAATCATAATTTAGAGTTGAACCTTGACATAATTTTTTTTCATATGCAACAATCTTTAGAGAAATTAATAAAATGTCTTTTAGATTTTAATGGGATAAAATTCCCGTATACTCATGATTTAGAGGAATTAATTGCATTATTAAATGATAATAATATCATTGTTCATGGTAAAATAAATGAATTATTGCCTTTGTCTATCTTTGCTGTAAATGGAAGGTATGCAATTATTAACGATGATTTAAATGACGCTGAGAAATATATAAATATATTAGATGAATTTTTAAATTTTGTTAAAACGACTGTTGATAAATAATCGTTCTCTCCCCGCAGGACACAGAAAAACTAAAAATTTACAAGGGAAATAATATGGGACAATTTTTAACCGTAGGTCTCTGTACAGAATTTTCATTTAAGCAGAACAAAAGTATGATCAATTTTGATCCATTATTGTCTGAAGCCATCAAAGTAAGAATAATGGAATAATGATAAAGTAAAAAAATTAGTGTCTCTGTGCCTTTTGTGTTTTTCGCCTGCCTGTGCCGGAACCACGGCAGACAGGTGGTTAACCTTTTTTAGTTTTTAAAATC
>JAKITG010000125.1 GCA_021648195.1 Flavobacteriaceae bacterium
CGACGTTATTTTGTGCAATAACGAGGCAAAAAACGCAGGTATAGCCTTAGCTAAAGTGAGTATTTTTAACACTGTTAGTGTGCAAAAGAACAAGGCAAAATGTAAAGGTTATTTTGTAACAGACCCTAACTGTTCAGCCGATAGTGAAATTAGAACAGATGAAAAAAATAGAGAATAAATACCAATATTTCTCTCTTGAGAGAGCCTGTCCCGCTTTTTTGCGGAGGTTAGGGGTGTATTTTTTTTAAAAAACGGCTAAACAGAGTTACATAATATGTTAAAAAAATGAAAGCAATTTTTACAAAATATATTCTTAAATTTAAACAGCCTGGAAGTACTTCTAGAGGAATATTGCACACCAAAGATACTTATTTTTTAAAAGTGACTGATGATAAGAGTACAGGTATAGGAGAATGTGCATTATTTAAAGGGCTGAGTGTAGATGATGTTCTAAACTATAAACAAAAATTACAATGGTTATGTGATAATATAAATTTAGATCAATATTTTTTACTATCTCAACTTATCGAGTTTCCCTCTATTCAATTTGGTTTAGAACAAGCTTTATTATCACTAGAAAGCAAAGATTCATTTAAATTATTTCCTTCAAAGTTTACACAAAGCAAAGATAAAATATCTATTAATGGTTTGATTTGGATGGGAGATCAATCTTTTATGCAAAAACAAATTAAAGAAAAATTATCAACAGGATTTACTACAATCAAATTAAAAATAGGAGCTATTGATTTTAAATCAGAATTGAATTTATTAAAATCAATTAGAAATGAATTCAAAGCTAATGAAGTTGAATTAAGAGTTGATGCAAATGGTGCATTTCAATACAATGAAGCACTAGAAAAATTAAAACGATTATCTGATTATGATTTACACTCTATAGAACAGCCTATTAAAACAAATCAATGGGAAGAAATGGCAAAATTATGTTCAAAAACCCCTTTACCAATAGCTTTAGACGAAGAATTAATAGGCGTATTTAATACTTCTGATAAAGAAAAACTAATACAAACCATAAAACCACAATATATTATTTTAAAACCCAGTTTGATTGGAGGTTTTCGAGGAAGTGATCAATGGATTAAACTTGCCAAAAAATATAGTGTAGATTGGTGGATTACCTCTGCTTTAGAAAGTAATATAGGATTAAATGCAATTGCGCAGTACACCTACACATTAAAAACTAAAATTCCACAAGGCTTAGGTACTGGAGGTTTATTTTTAAATAATATCAACTCTCCTTTAGTTATAAATAATGGTGCTTTATATTATTTAAATAATAATCATTGGGGAGATTATAAATTTATTTTTAAATAATATTATATTAGCATTTAATAATAATACAATTTAATTTTATAATGTCGTATAATTGAATTAAACAATTTCAATGCGACATTATGATGTTGAATTGGTATAAGAACCAGCAAATGATAGATTACATTCAACAGGCTTATAGAGGAGAGTTTAGAGCTTGGAAATACTTTGTGCCAACTTTTCTTCTTTTTAGTTTGATTGGATTAAATTATATGGTGGTATCAACTTTAGATATTGATGTTGGTGAAATGATGCAACAGCAAATTGAAAGAGAAGGAGCAAATCAAATATTGTTTCAAAGTTTAATTTTGTTTGCAATTTTTCTTGCAGGATTATTTCTTTGGGTAAAATTTACTCACAAGCAAACAATAACATCATTAACTACTTCTAGAAATAAAATTGATTGGAAGCGTATTCTTTTTTCATTTTATTTGTGGGGAGTTGTAACTATATCAATGATTTTATACGGATATTATAGTACTCCTGAAGATTTTATTTGGAATTTTAATTTTAATAATTTTATTATTCTTGCTGCTATCTCTCTATCATTAATACCTTTACAGACAAGTTTTGAAGAATATTTTTTTCGAGGGTACTTAATGCAAGGCTTAGGTGTAATGACTAAAAACAGATGGTTTCCATTGATTTTTACTTCAATAATATTTGGCTTAATGCACTTAGCAAACCCAGAAGTTGATAAATTAGGACCAATAATTATGGTTTATTATATAGGAACAGGTTTATTTTTAGGAATTATAACCTTAATGGATGAAGGTTTAGAATTGGCATTAGGATTTCATGCTGCAAATAACTTGATTACAGCACTTCTTGTTACTGCTGATTGGACTGCTTTTCAAACAGATTCTATATTAAGAGACGTTTCAGAGCCATCAGCTGGAACGGATATATTGATTCCTGTATTAGTGCTATACCCAATAGTATTATTAATTTTTTCTAAAAAATATAGATGGAGTAATTGGGAACAAAAATTGTTGGGTAAAGTTGAAAATCCAAAACAAATAATAGAAGATACTATAGCTAATCAATTTGAAAGTTAAGGCCAAATGCTTTAATTATGAGCAATAAAAAATATCATATAGATTTTAAATTGAATGAAAAATCATTTGATACAGTTGAAAGTTTATTAATTTTCTCAAAAACTATTTCAAAAGATATGTTTTGTTTTTTAGAAAATTGGTTTGATACTTCAAATTTTATTAATATTAACACTTCAGGGTCTATAGGAAAGCCAAAATTGATAAAGCTCAAAAAAAAGTATATGATAAATTCGGCTTTAGCTACAGGTAAATATTTTGATTTACCTTCAAAAACTACAGTCCTTTTGTGCCTATCACTCAATTATATTGCAGGAAAAATGATGTTAATTCGTGCTTTAGTTTTAGGATGGCATTTAGATATTGTAGAGCCAAAATCAAATCCATTACTCACTATTGAAAAAAAGTACAATTTTTCAGCTATGATACCAATGCAATTAAATAATTCGCTAACTAAAATTAGTTTAATAAGTAAATTGATTGTTGGAGGAGGAGCAGTTTCTAAAAATTTACAGCATAAAATTAAGAATATAAAAACTCAAGTTTTTGCAACTTATGGCATGACTGAAACCATAACACATATTGCAATAAAGCCATTAAATAAAGCATCAGGGCTGTCTTTTAAGAATAATGCATATCAAGTTTTACCCAATGTAATGATAAGTAAAGATAATCGAGATTGTTTGGTAATAGATGCTCTTAACGTTTCAGACAAGACTTTGGTAACTAATGATATTGTTGATTTAATTTCTAATTCTACGTTTGAATGGTTAGGTAGGTTTGATAATGTTATAAATTCTGGAGGAGTTAAATTGATTCCAGAACAAATTGAGAAGAAAATATCAGCAGTTATTGACTGTCGGTTTTTTGTGACAAGTATTTCAGATGAATTATTAGGCAAAAAATTAATTTTGATTATTGAAAGAAGTGTTCAAAAAAACCTTAAATCTCAAATTTTAGAACTAAAAACTCTTTCAAAGTTTGAAAAACCAAAAAAAATATATTTTGTAAATAAATTTATATTAACTGAAACTGGTAAAATTAATAGGAGTAGAACTAGAGAATTAATAGTTTAAAAAAGGATTTAAAATAAATTCAAACCCTTTATTTATGTGTTTCATGTAAAATTAGTCATCAACAATAACCCATTCTCCTTTTTGTATTAAGGGAATAGCTTGCTTGAATTTCACTATTTTACTTTCACCATTTACAATGTTTTTGATAGTTACTTTTTCGTTTCTTCCAATTTTTCGTTCTGTTCTTATAATCGTTTCAGTAATTTGTGGTTGTTGAGTTTGATGTGCTTGTGCGCTCTGAGTTGGGCTTTGATAATCTTCTTTACTCAATTGTATTTTTTCTTGCTTTTGCTCTTTTGCTTGAGATACTTGTTGAGAGCTTTGACTAGGTAATTCTCCTTTAAATAAGAAGGATAATACTTCTTTATTTACTTTGTCAAGCATGATTTTAAATAATTCAAAAGCTTCAAACTTATAGATTAATAATGGATCTTTTTGTTCGTAAGTTGCATTTTGAACAGATTGCTTTAGATCATCCATTTTGCGTAAATGATCTTTCCATGTATCATCAATTATTGCAAGGGTTATATTTTTTTCAAAATCATTAATCAATTGCTTTCCATTACTTTCGTATGCTTCTTTTAAATTGGTAGCAACCGATAAGGTTTTTACTCCATCAGTAAACGGAACCATTATTCTTTCATAGCGGTCACCTTGTTTTTCATAAACATCTTTGATTACAGGAAAAGCAGTAACGGCATTTCTTTCAATTTTATTTTGGTAATGTTTGTATACAACTTGAAACAATTCGTCAACTAAGATTCTTTCATCTTTTTCAATAAATTCTTCTTTTGTAAAAGGTGAAGATGTTGATGAAAACCGAATCAATTCAAATTCAAAGTTTGAATAATCATTGTTAGGTTTATTTTCCATAACGATTGCATCACATGTGTCGTAAACCATATTAAGAATATCGACTTGTAGGCGTTCGCCATATAAAGCATGACGGCGACGTTTATAAATCACTTCACGTTGCGCATTCATAATATCATCATATTCGAGTAACCGTTTACGAATACCATAATTATTTTCTTCTACTTTTTTCTGAGCTCTTTCAATAGATTTAGAAATCATAGAATGCTGAATAACCTCTCCTTCTTGTAGCCCCATTCTATCCATCATTTTAGCAATTCTTTCCGAACCAAATAGTCGCATTAAATTATCTTCTAAAGAAACATAGAATTGTGATGACCCAGGATCTCCTTGACGACCAGCTCTACCACGTAATTGGCGGTCAACTCTACGAGAATCATGACGTTCGGTACCTATAATTGCTAATCCTCCTGCTTTTTTTACTTCATCAGAAAGCTTGATATCTGTACCACGACCAGCCATATTTGTAGCTATAGTTACAACTCCTGGGTTACCAGCAGAGGCTACAATATCAGCTTCTTTTTTATGTAGCTTGGCATTTAATACATTATGAGGTATTTTTTGAATAGATAACATTTTAGAGAGCAATTCAGATATTTCTACTGAAGTTGTTCCAACTAATATTGGTCGTTTTGCTTCTACTAATTTTCCTATTTCATCAATTACAGCATTGTATTTTTCACGTTTGGTTTTATAAATTAAATCTTCTTTATCTTTACGAATTAAAGGTACATTGGTTGGAATTTCAACAACATCTAATTCATAAATTTGCCATAATTCTCCTGCTTCTGTAATTGCTGTACCAGTCATTCCTGATAGCTTTCTGTACATTCTAAAATAGTTTTGCAGGGTAATAGTTGCAAAGGTTTGTGTAGCATCTTCAATTTTTACATTTTCTTTTGCTTCAATGGCTTGATGTAAACCATCAGAATAACGACGACCGTCCATTACACGACCAGTTTGTTCGTCAACAATTTTAATTTTATTATCTATAATTACATATTCAACATCTTTTTCAAAAAGAGAATAAGCTTTTAATAACTGATTTAATGTGTGAATTCTTTCGCTTTTAATACTAAAATCTCTATATAATTCATCTTTTTCTTTTACTTTCTCTTCTATAGAGGTGTCTTTAGAATCAATTTTTCCAATTTCTACTCCCATATCGGGTAAAATAAAAAAGTGATCTTCTTTATTTTCTCCTGCTAAATGTGCAATTCCTTTATCTGTTAAGTCAATAGAATTATTTTTTTCTTCTATAACATAATACAATTCTTCATCAATTTTAGGCATTTCCCTATTGTTGTCTTGCATATAGAAATTTTCAGTTTTTTGCAATAACTGTTTAATTCCTTCTAAACTTAAAAACTTAATTAAGGCTTTGTTTTTAGGAATTCCTCTAAATACTCGATACAAAAAGAAAGCACCTTCTTTTGATTTTCCTTCAGCAATTAATTTTTTGGCTTCGGCTAGAAGTCCTGTCAAATATCTATTTTGTAGGTGAACTATTTCATCAACCTTTGGTTTTAATTCATTAAATTCATGGCGATCACCTTGTGGGGTTGCTCCAGAAATAATCAATGGGGTACGGGCATCATCAATTAGTACAGAATCTACCTCATCAACAATAGTGTAATTGTGTGGACGCTGTACTAAATCATTTGGAGAGTGTGACATATTATCACGTAGATAATCAAATCCAAATTCATTATTTGTTCCGTATGTAATATCTGCTAAATATGCTTTTCTTCTTGCATCTGAGTTGGGTTGGTGTAAGTCAACACAATCAATTGTTAATCCGTGAAATTCAAAAACAGGTCCCATCCATGCAGAGTCACGTTTTGCTAAATAATCATTTACAGTTACAACATGAACTCCGTTTCCTGTAAGTGCGTTTAAATAGATAGGTAAGGTTGCTACTAAAGTTTTACCTTCACCAGTCATCATTTCAGCAATATTTCCTTGATGTAAAACAGAGCCACCAATTAATTGTACATCATAATGAACCATATTCCAAGTAATAGGCATACCAGAAGCATCCCAATTATTATTCCAAATAGCATAATCTCCATCAAGATTAACATAATCTTTTGCAGATAGTTCACGATCAAAAGGAGTGGCTTTAACTTTTAAAGTTGTATTGTCTGTAAAGCGTCTTGCCGTTTCTTTCATTACAGCAAATGCTTCAGCTTGTATATCATTTAATAGTGCTTCCGATACTTTATATTCTTCATCTTTAAGCAAATCTATTTCTTTATAGATTTCTTCTTTTCTGTCTACACTAGCTG
>JAKITG010000126.1 GCA_021648195.1 Flavobacteriaceae bacterium
TCATTGCTTGTATTTTTTAAGTTTATTTACAATAAAATCAAAATTAGTATTGCCTTTTTCTATTACTTCTTTATGGTTTACCTTTTTACACTTAATTTTCCCCATTACCAATATATAAACGCCTTTGGTTGTAATTTCGTCAAAATCTTTCTCTAGCTGTTTTATGTTTTCATCGACAGAGATGTTAGCATCAAAAAGCGTATGAAATAGTTTGTCTGTAAAAGCTCTGTTTTTCTTTTACCTGATTAATTCATGAATTATTCAGGTTTAAGACTAAAATCAAGATTAGGTGTTATTTTATGAGTTTTTATTTTTTTTATAATGACATATATTTTAATTCAGTTGTGTCCGTTTAGGACTTGTGTTTTCAGTTAATAAACTTTCTATTGTTCGGTCAACTATAACCTAAATTGAGCGATTCTCTAAAGCGATAAGCCCTAATGTACTGAGTTATCCCGATAAAAATCGGGACCAAAAATACTCGCAACACCTTGTAGGTGTTCCTGTGTTTTTTGTTCCCGATTTTTATCGGGATTATTCTCAGTCTCTTAGCACTTCTCATCTCTACTGAATCGCTCAATCTAGGTATAATTTTAATTGGTAAAAATAATAATTTCAAATAGTTTTGGGTAAATACCAAATTTTAAAATTTGTTAAAAGGAGTTTATTTTTTTTGAGTTTATCCCGAGTACGGGATTGAGAATTGCTTTTTATTAGCTTTTAGTTTAAAAATATTTTAAGCCAATTAAAGTCTTCGCCTAAAGGTGAGAGGTTTTCCCATTCCTCGAATTTGAAATTAATTAAAGGAAGCGTAATAGTTGCAGGTAGATTTTACAGTGATTTTTTACTCTTAAATGCTTGGAGAAGCACAGGCGTATTTTATGTAATTAGATAAGGGCAATAATTAGATTTAAAACAATTAAAGAGAAAGAACTGCCAGAGAAAACGCATACACAAAACCTAATGGAAGCCATGTTTTACAACCTTTATCGCAGTCCTAGGATAATGTGGAAATTAAGATAAAACAGCCTAAAATAAAGCTATTTTGAACCAAAAAGCACTCTAAAACGATTTAAAAGCAAAAAATAGTTGCCCAACTAAAGAAAAATTGCTTGCAACAGTCTTAAGTTATAAATAACACTCACACCATAACTTAAAATTATGGTGTGAGTCAAATTAATTACCTACCAAACTAAAGGCTCATATCCATTAAAGAATAAAAATCTTTTTTGATCTACTATATTTAAGTTTGTAATTAAATTTTCTCCTTTTTCTGTTCCTATTTCAAACTTAATTACTTGACCTTGATTTGTAGCAACAAACAAATATTTTCCATCTAAAGTTTTGTCCATTGCAACAATTCTTCCACCAACAAATAAATATCCTTTTAAACTTGAATCACTATTATTCACCCAGATATATCCATCGTCACTCATTCCTAAGGCAAAACTATCTTCATCATAAGGTGATACAGAACTAACAACGCCTGGTGCTTGCCTATAACCTCCTGCAAAATTATCTAATTCTAACGCTCCATTATCTATATCTGCTACATTCATTCTAAAAGTTGTATTTGAAATATCTTTACTCCAATTAGTTCCTATACTAGCATACATACAAGCTCCATGTAGCATGTCTTTTCCGTTTGAATGAAATTGATTTTGAATACTAAACATACTATCTTGTTCTGCATATTTTACTAATTCAAATGAATTATCTGAATTTTTATAAATACATGTTCCTGCATAAATTGGTGAAGGCATTTTCCCTCCAATTACTATAAACTTATCATCAATAGATATGTCTGCATTAACATACTCCATATTTATACTAAATAAATATTTTTCTAATTCTCCTCCAGTTTTTTCACTAAAATTAGAAATTAACGCTATCATTTTATCGTGTTGAGGGTATAAAAGTTTAGGTTCACTCTCAGACAATACATAAACACCTTCAGCAGTTATTAATAACACTTTTTGTCCGTTAGCAAAAACTTTTACATCTTCAATTTTTAAATGCTTCACATTTGCAAAGCTATCTGTTGTTAAAGCCGGATAAATCGCTTTCATTTCATCTCCATATGATGTTGGGTAAGTATGTGTGGAAATTACACCTCCTGACCAGCCTTCTGTTACTTCAATTTTATCATTATAGCATTTTGCATAATATTTTTTGTCTTTTGATACGCCAAAGTTATTTAGTTCATCTTGATTTGAAATTTTATTATCTGAAATAAAATAGACTTTATGGTTAACTTTAACGATAAGGTTGTTTTCATCGATTGCGACTACTTTTTGAACTGGTTTACCTAAATTATTCCAAACATATTCTGATATTGGTTCATAAGAAGGCATAAATAGTTCTCTTGCCTTTTCTGGTGTACCAACTTCATTAAATTTTTCTATTGCACCTAAAACTACTCGTTCCATATCTGACCTTTCATCTACTGGTTCTGGTTCATTTTCATCTACATCAGAATTCTCATCATAATATTGTCCTAACCACCGTGACATTTCTTTATAAAAAGTTTTTCCTTTTGTATTCCAAATTATAGAGGCCTCTTCTAGTGTTTCAAATTTTGTTTGAGGAAAACGATTATCAAGATTATGATACATTTCATTTTCTTCTATTACATTACCATTAGCATCAAGGCCTTTCCAGTTTGTCATATAGCCTCTATTGTTATAATTGTATTCTAGAGTTATAATTTTCTCATTTGTTTGACCAGATGGAAAGTGTTGATTTTCATACTCTTCAGATTCTTGAATAAATCTATATTTATAAGCTCCAAAATTATTGTATTTCACTAAATATGATATTTCTCCATTTGGAAAATAATATTTTTCTTCTGTTCTTCTATTATTTTCATAATTCATTTCGTTTGATAAAACTCCTTCAGTATTCCACGATTTCCAATTCCCATCTCTATTTTCATCTTTAAATTCTCCTTTTTCCCATTCTTGGTATTCTTCATTCCATATAGCATCTGTAGGAACATCACCTTTTGGAATTGGATTAATTAGATTCCCATATTGATCTAGTTCATTACCTTTAAAGTCAAAAAGTTGATTCTGACTCATATCAATTTCTCCTTCATCATAAACATAAATCATTTTAAAAACGTTTTCTGGTGCTTGAGGAGGGAATGAAGATTCTGAAGATTCATTTACAGATTTTTGATATTCAAAAGTACCATGTTTTTCACCACCTATATAAGTTCCTTTTTGAGAAAATGTTCCATCTGGATGATATCTAGTGTAACTCAACATTTCTCCATCATTATTAAAAAAAGTATGACAAACAAGATGACCATTGGGTGCTAACCACCATTTCCATTCACCTATATTTCCTCCATCTTCATTTTTACTTCCTAATTCCCATTCATTATTAGAGGCATTCCAAATGGCTTCTGCTGGCACTCCTTTAGGCCTTGTTGAATCTGATTTTTTTGATTTTTGCGACCCTGAATTTTGTTTTACTTCTGTGTTTTTTTTAAATATTTTTTTAAACATAACATTAAATTTATTTATGAATGATTATTAGATTTTTCAAAAATAAATTTAATTTTGATTTTAAAGGTTCCACTTAAGCGAGTGGGGTAAAATTAACAAGAGCTTATTAATTTACATCTTTTTTAAATTGGCTTGGTGTAATATTAGTGTGATTTTTAAAAATTCTATTAAAAGATGTTTTACTATTAAAACCACATTCAAAAGCTACCCCTAAAATTGTTTTTGCTTTTAATTTACCTTTTAACACTTCTTTTTTAAATTCTTCTACTCGATATGAATTAATTAAGTTATAAAAACTTTGACCTAATGTGTCATTTAAAACCTCAGAAATATAGTGTGCTTTAATGTTTATTTTTTTGGATAAAACTTCTAAATTTAAATCAGTTTCAAGATAAGGTTGTTCTATTTCTATATAATCTAAAATTTGGCTTAGGTATCTATTTTTATTTTCTATAGACAATGGAGAAAATTTATATTTTATTCCCTTTTTATTTACAATCCTTTCAGTTTCTAATTTTTTAGCAATTTTTAATAATTCTTCTTTATATTGTTGGTTAATATTTTTAATATTTTTGTACTTCATTAACATATTATGATGGCTTGTCTTTAAATCGACTGAAATTATTTCTGCTTTTTTTCTCTTTTTATAAAAACTAAAAACAAAATAAATTGTTATTATTAAAACCAAAACACCTACTATTAACAATTGGTTTAAATTTTTAGTAATAACTGAAATTTTAGCTTCTTTTTCTTTTAATTGGTACTTGCTTTCCATCTCCACTATCTTTTCTGATGTGTTTTTGTTTAAAAGAGAGTCTTTGATTTTTGTGTGTTTTTGATGAAATATTAAAGCCGTATCAAACTCTTTTTCTTCTGAATAGATTTTAGATAGAAAAAGATAAATTTCTTTTTCTATGTTTTTTTCATTAATCTCTTTAGCAAATATAAGTCCTCTTTCTAAATTTAATTTTGCCTTTTTATTTATTTTTAATTCTTTATAAGCACTTCCTATATTGGTGTAAATATATGCCATGCCATATTTATCATTTTCATTTTTAGCTAATTCAAGTGCTTTAAAATAATATTGAAGTGCTTTATCGTGTTTTTTTTCAGTAACAAGAATTAATCCAATATTACACATATTATAAACCCTTCCCTTTTGGTCATTCTCTATTTTGGCTAATTCATTGGCTTTTTCATAATGTTTAAGGGCTTTTTTTAATTCTCCTTTAGCATGGTATGTAATTCCTAAATTAGTTAATGCAGAGATGCTGTCTTTTTTACCATTAGAATATTGTGCTTTAATTAAGGCTTTTTTGCCATATTCAATTGATTTATCATATTGCTTAAGATAATAATAAATTAATCCAATATTAGTGAATGGTTTTGAATCGTATGTTTCAATTTTTTTTTCTTTGGCTATATTTATTGTTTGCAAAAAATTTTCTAATGCTTTTTTATATTTTCCTTGTTTTAAATAATAAACTCCATAATTATTATAAGCTATTATAATTCCTCTTCCTATATCTTTATCTTTAGAAAATTCTAGTAACTTGTCTATATAATATTTATTTACTTCAGAATCTGAATTTTCGTAATTTTCACAAATTATTTGAATTATTTGAATTTTTGAATAATCATCAACAGCCTCAATAATTAATTGATCTAAACTATCAATATTACTTTGAGTATGTCCATTAAACCAAAAAAGTAAGAAAATAAATAAAGTAAAAAATTTATATCGCATCTTAAATATTTTAGGGTTCTACCACTATTTAATCTATAGGTAGGTTCTAAAAATTGATTTTTTCAGTTTTCTAAAAAAACAAGAACCCTTTTTTACCTTTAGGGTTACCCATTTTAAGCGCAGAAATTTTATTCTGAAACGGACTTCAATCTACCTAAATTGCATTTTTTCTCAAATTTTTCAACTAGGTTAAGTGTTTTGCAAATTATAGAATATCAATGGCTTGAGACTTAGGCCTGAACTATTCATGAATAATCTATTACACAATCCAATTGCCTACCATTCAAGCACTTGCTCTTACCAGGTATATTTTTAAAAATAACCCGTACTTCTGCCCATTCAAAATAATCTGCTCTTCCTGCCCCAAAATAGGGGAAAATTAAATGTTTGTTTCATAATTGTTGTATTTTGTTATTTCTCTTTTACTTTAAAGCCTGTTATCATTCTCCATTCTCTTAGACCACTTAGTGATGCATATAAGGCACTGAACTTGTATAATACTCTCCAATAAATTTTATGTTTACTTTTTTTCTTTTGAACTATCTATTTTTTGTGCCATAATGCTTTGCGTAAATAGTGTTATTAATAGGATAGTTATTGGTTTTATTTTATTTCTCATATCGACCAATAATTATCAAGTGCTGATTTAATTTGATTTTTGTCACCATAATAACCTTTTTCATCTTCAATAATATATTCTAAATATAATTTAACTGCTTCTTTTTGTTTTTTTGATAAAGCAACAAATTGTGTTTTTACATATTCAATATCATTAATTAAACAGAATATTAACTCAAAAGTAAATTCATTATTAAGTTCAGCAATCATAAATGCAGGTAAGTGAAACCTCATCCCTTTCGGATCGAAAAAACTTAAACTACTATGACATCTTTCTAGTTCTGAAGATGGAATGTTCTCCCAATTCATCTTTTCATCCATTGCCCTTAACTTTTTTTGGGTTTGAGCGTCTTCATAATCGTCAATTCCTTGGGCTTCGTTTAACCCAATGCCATTTTCGAGTTTTACATTGCTAAATGCTTCCCTAATTTTAGTGATTAATGTATCTTTTTTATTCATTGTATCTTTTAGGTTTACTGGTATATAATCAAAATTAGTATTACCTTTTTCTATTACTTCTTTATGGCTTACCTGTTTACACTTAATTTTCCCCATTACCAATTATAGACTTTGCAGTTAAGTTACCATTTACAATTATCAAAATATTTTCTCGATGTTTTTCTTCAATTAGACCTGGGTGAACATTTATAATTCCTTCTTTTATATTTCCATCAATACTATTTTTTCCACTTATA
>JAKITG010000127.1 GCA_021648195.1 Flavobacteriaceae bacterium
TCTCTGTGTTTATTTTTAATGATAAGGGCGAATTGTTATTGCAACAACGTGCTGCCAATAAATACCATTCACCTAACTTATGGACTAATACTTGTTGTAGTCATCAACGTGATGGAGAAATAAATATTGAAGCAGGAAAAAGAAGATTACAAGAAGAAATGGGATTTGTATGCGATTTAAAAGAAATTTTTTGGTTTGTTTATAAAGCTTCGTTTGATAATGGTTTAACCGAACATGAATTGGATCATGTAATGGTGGGAATTTATAACAAAAACCCAAAAATAAATAAAGAAGAAGTTGAAAATTACAAATGGATGACATTGGAAGATGTAAAAAATGAGTTGAGTAATCATTCCGAAAAATATACAGAATGGTTTAAAATTATTTTTAAAGAATATTACCAACGATTGATAAAAGAATAATTTTTAGTGATAATTAATGAAGTTAATGTTTGATGAGAGTAACCGTAAATAGAAAAGCACATTTTAATGCAGCTCACCGTTTGTATAATAATGATTGGACGGATGCAAGAAATAATAAAGTTTTTGGCAAGTGCGCTAATCCCAATTATCATGGTCATAATTACGAATTGATTGTATCGGTAACGGGAGAGATTCATCCAGAAACAGGTTTTGTTATGGATATGAAAATTCTTAAAAGCTTAATTCGTAAAGAAATAGAAGATCAATTTGATCATAAAAATTTGAATGAAGAAGTGTTTGAATTTTCTACTTTAAATCCAACTGCCGAGAATATTTCGGTTGTTATTTGGAACAAACTCCGAGCAAAAATTGATAATAATTTAGAATTATCGATAACTCTTTATGAAACGCCTCGTAATTTTGTAACCTATAATGGAAGCTAAACAGTTTTTAAAATGAAAAGAAATAAATTTTTTATTTTGGCAGCACTTCTTTTGGTTGTTGTTTTTTTAACAAGTAGTAGTATGAATAAAGAAAAAAGAATTAAAGTTGGCGATAAAGTACCTGTTTTTAGTTTGAAAGATCAAAATGGAGAAATCTTTTCTATAGAGAATTATATTGGAAGAACAGCAATGGTTATTTATTTTTACCCAAAGGATGATACTCCAGGATGCACCAAAGAAGCCTGTAAGTTTAGAGATTCTTATAAAGATTTTACAGATTTAAATGTAAAAGTAATTGGCATTAGTGCTGATGATGTAAAAAGTCATAAACTATTTGCTGAGAAATATAATTTACCGTTTACTTTACTAGCAGATATTAAAAATGAAATAAGAAAATTATTTGGCGTAAAGGGTAACGCTTTTGGATTGATACCTGGAAGAGTAACTTATATTATTAATGATAAAGGTTTTGTGCAACATATTTACAATAGTATGTTTAAAATCGAAAATCATATAAATCAAGCGTTAAAATCTCTTTTAATTAAAGATTCTTTATAGTAAGAGTCTAGTTTGCTAATATACTCACGCTTGGTACCCTCATCCAATAATGAATATTGAAAAGAATTTTTAGCCAGTTGATATAAATCCTCCTTATTAAGGTTCAAAGCCTTTTGAATTTCAATATAATTTTGATTTACTTGTCCGCCAAAATAAGCAGGATCATCAGAATTAATAGTAACCTTTAAACCCAATTCCATCATTTTTTTTAAAGGATGATCTTTTAAATTTCCTACCACTTGTAGAGCTGTATTTGAAAGCGGACAAATGGTTAAAGCTATATCGCGTTTGATAATTTCTCTAACTAATTTCATATCTTGTAAAGAGTTATTTCCATGGTCGATTCGTTTGATTTTTAGAATATCAATAGCTTCCCATATATAATCGGCATTACCTTCTTCGCCTGCATGTGCTAAAGGGATGTACCCTTCATCAATAGACGCTTGAAAAACATCCTTAAATTTAGATGGAGGATTTCCTTTTTCGGAAGAATCTAATCCTATAGCAATAATTTCATCCTTAAAGGGAATAGATTGTTGTAGTGTTTTAAACGACTCTTTTTCAGATAAATGTCTTAAATAACTCATAATTAATAAGGAAGAAACACCCAAGTTGTTTTTGGCATCTTTGCAAGCTGAGCTGATGCCATTGATTACTGTTTTAAATGAAATTCCTCTTTTGGTATGCGTTTGAGGATCGAACATAATTTCGGTATGAAGTACATTTTGTGCAACACATTTTTTTAAATAGCTGTAGGTTAGATCGTAAAAATCTTGTTCTGTAATTAGTACATTAGCTCCTTGATAATAAATATCTAAAAAATCTTGTAAACAATCAAAATTATAAGCCTGCTTAATTTCTTCAACCGATTGAAAAGGAATTTCAATTTTATTTCTTTTGGCAATTTCAAACATTAATTCGGGCTCAAATGTGCCCTCTATATGAAGATGTAATTCAGCTTTTGGTAAGTTGTTTATAAAGTTTATCATAAAACAAAAATAAGAATTATTTGTTCACTTTACTCACCGGGTGAGTAAAATTAAGTATTCAAAAATCAACATATTCCTTAGCAATCTTTTTGTTGACTAACCCTCCATATCTTAGACTAAAATAATCCATAGCAGAAGAAAACTCCCAATCTATTTTATCTCTAACTAAACCTGCCTTTACAGGGTTATCATGAATATAATTAAAACATATTTGAGGATATTGCTTTTCAGAAATTAAATTGTAAAGTGATATATCTGATTGGCTAAAAGAAAGTTTTACCCCTTTAAAACAATTAACACATTCAGTTTTGGTAGATTCTCTAAAAAGAGAACCAGACCTCTTTTCTTGATGATTAATTGCTCTAGTATATGAACGTAACATAATTGCTATTGAATTATTAAGGCTTCTAGCGTTTAAGGAGTAATTTCGAGTTACTACGTGAAGATCTGAATAAAGTTCAATTTCGTTTACTAATATCAATAAATGAAAATGATTTGGCATTAAACACCAAGATAAGACATCAGCATAAGGTAAAATGTATGTCTCTATTTTTTTGAGAAAGAGTAGGTAATTTTCTTTGTTGAAAAATATCTCTTGTCTCTTGTTTTCTTGATTGTAAACATGATAAAGATATCCTTTTTTAAATTCCATTTGTTCTTACTTATTATAAAATAATTTATTACTTGATGTTCTAAATTATAAAAGGTTAGCATTTATTCTTGGTTGATTATTTTGAGCAATTATTCATTAAGTGGATTTAGTTGAGGTTTTAGGGTTTTACTCACCCGGTGAGTAAAAGTATTTTAGAGTAAAAAAAAAGCTCGATATTTGCAAAAACAAAATTAAGATGATTAATTATCCATTAAAATTTCAACCGATTCTAAAAGATAAAATTTGGGGTGGTGAAAAATTAAAAAATATTTTAAATAAAGAATCTACTAGAAAAGATATTGGCGAAAGTTGGGAAATTTCAACTGTGAATGGTGAAATTTCTAAAGTAGTTAATGGAAGTTTAAAAGGAAAGTCTTTACTTGAATTAATTAAAACCTACAAAGGTGATTTACTTGGGGAAAAGGTTTACCAAGAGTTTGGTAATCAATTTCCGCTATTGATAAAATATATTGACGCCAAAGAAGCTTTAAGTATTCAGTTACATCCAAATGATACTTTAGCTCAAAAAAGACATGATTCTTTTGGTAAAACAGAAATGTGGTATGTGATGCAAGCTGACAAAAATGCCAATTTAAATGTAGGATTTAATCAAGAAGTAACGAAAGAAGAATATCTAAAATATTTAGAGAATAAAAAATTAATTGAAATTTTAAATTTTGATATTGTTAAAAAAAGTGACGTTTATTTTATTCCAACAGGTAGAGTTCACGCTATTGGTGCAGGAGTTTTACTTGCCGAAATTCAACAAACTAGTGATATAACTTATAGAATATATGATTGGAATAGGCAAGATAATCAAGGTAATTATCGAGATTTACATACAGAGGAAGCTTTAGATGCTTTGGATTTTTCAGTAAAAGAAAAGTACAATACCGAGTATGTAAAAGAACAAAATAAAATTTCAAACATAATTGATTGTCAGTATTTTACAACAAATATATTGCCAATTGACTCTGCAATAGAAATAGATAATTCTGCTAAAAATTCTTTTGTCATTTATATGTGTGTAGGTGGAGAAGGAGTGCATTTGAAATCAGATAATTTTGAGGAAGAATTGAAATTAGGAGAAACTATTTTACTACCAGCTTCGATAAATAATTTTAAAATTATTCCTTTAGGAAATTCTGAATTGTTAGAAGTTTATATCTCATAAATTAATTATCTTTGTGTAAACCTAAATATTAAAAAATTAATTATGCCTAGATTTGAAATCTTTGGTGATGCCGAAAGAAAAGAAGTAAATGATACCTTGAGATTAGATTCAAAATCAGATGGTTATATTTCAAAAAATATTTCTTGTTTAATTAAACGATCTCGGACAGATAATAAAGCAAAAGAAAGAGCATCTAACATGGTAAAAGCAATATTATAATGAAGATTATTGCAATGATTCCTGCTCGATATGGAGCAACAAGATTTCCAGGAAAACTAATGGCAGATTTAAGTGGTAAACCTGTTATTGTTCGCACCTATGAAGCAACTGTTGCAACAAAATTATTCGATGCGGTTTATGTTGTAACCGATAGCGAAACTATAAAAGAGGAAATTGAAAGGTATGGAGGTAATGCTATCATGAGTATCAAAGAGCATGAATGTGGAACAGACAGAATAGCCGAAGCTGTTGAAAATATGGATATTGATGTTGTAGTTAATGTTCAAGGAGATGAACCCTTTGTAAAAAAAAAATCCTTAAAAAAAGTAATCGATGTTTTTTATGATAAAGATGCAGCTCAAATTGACTTGGCTTCTTTGATGCAAGAAATAACAGATTGGAAAGATATTGCCGACCCAAATTATGTAAAAGTTATTGTTGATCAAAATGATTATGCTTTGTATTTTTCTAGATCACCAATTCCTTATCCTAGAGATAAAGATGCTGATGTAAGATATTTTGGGCATATTGGTGTGTATGCTTTTAGAAAACAAGCAATTTTAGATTTTTATAATTTACCAATGCTCCCGTTAGAAGCAACAGAAAAAGTGGAAGGTATTCGTTTTTTAGAGTATGGTAAAAAAATAAAAATGGTAGAAATTGATTTTATGGGTATTGGAATTGATACACCAGAAGATTTAAAAAAAGCAAATAATTTTTTAAAAAATTAAAATTAGTATATATGAATTTTAGAAATTTTCCAATGATTTCTCGTGTGGTTTTTAGAAGAGGAAGTTACAATCAATTGGATGAAATATTAGCTCCAAAACGCATGAGTAAAAAAGTTTCTTATTATTGTAGATAATATTTTTAAAGGAAATGATTTTATTATTTCTAGAACTTAATTACATCATAATAATAAGACTATCTATGTAAGTGCAAAAAACTAATCTAAAACAATATATGGGAAAATGCAATAGGTAAAGATTGAAAAATAATAATAATGAGAGAAAAATTAAGATTCATGTATGAAACCATGTAATTAATTTAAAATTATAATAGAATATATCAAAAAAATAACTATATTATGGCAAGTGTAAAAAACTTTAAAAAAGACATCAATAACGTTTTATCAAATATCATTGAAGAATGTTATGTGTGTCAATTGAATAATGACGATAAAATTTCTGAAAAAGCTGAAAAAATAATTGATGAGTCAATTGTAGTTTTTGATGATTTGATTGTAAAATTGAATCAAAAAGATGTCGATAATAAAAAGAAACATTTTCAATCAATTCACAAAGATTTAAAAGAAAAAACAGAAAAATTATTAAGTAAATTAAAAAAATTACAGGCTTAAAGTAGAGATGTGGTTTAACTTTTAAAAGTTCACATGTTTTAACATTTTTTTTGTAATATCTAGTCATTATTCCCGTTCTAATATTTAAATACTAAAATTAAAAATTATATGGCAAGGGCAATATTTGATTACACCAAAACAATTTTGAAAAAAGTTAGCTTTGATGTTGAATTATTTATTAAAGAATTAGAAAAAGCAGTAAAATGTTTGTTACCCTTTGAAATTGAAGAACTAAGGATTTGGCTACTAGAATATACCGTAAATAAGCCAGAACTTTATACAAGTTTATCTGTATTGAAAAATGAATAAGGGCTTGTTACAAAATAAAGTGTACAGAATTGGCGATGTTATTTTGTGCAGTAACAAGGCAAAAAACGTAGCTATAGCTAAAATGAGGCTTTTTAACAGGGCAGAGCGTTAAAAAAAT
>JAKITG010000128.1 GCA_021648195.1 Flavobacteriaceae bacterium
AATAAAAAAACATGGAATGTGTTGATATGCAAATAATTATAGCTGTTCTATTCTCTCATTAAAGCATTTTTAACATTCATTCATTTTAAACTGATCTGAATCTTCCACTAAATTAGTGGTAGAACCATTTATTCTTATTAGAAAAGAGGTAGGATAGTAGATACTTTGATTTAAAATGTTGAATAAATTAATTATAGATATATGAAAAAAATTAGCATACTAATAATCTTAGTACTAAGTGTATTTGGAATTAGCTGCACGCAATCGAATCCGTATAAAACAGATTCAGAAACAATTATAAAAGGGAAAGAGGTTTTTAAAATGCAATGTAGTGCTTGCCATAATTTTAAAAGTTCAGGTATTGGCCCGAATTTAGCTGGAGTTACTACCAATATTTCTTATGATTGGTTACAAAGTTTTATTAAAAGTGCTCAAAAAAAAATAGAACAAGGAGACGAACGATCAAAAGAATTGTATGCCGAATACAAAGTGTATATGCCTTCTTTTAATCACCTCACAAAAAAAGAATTAGAAGCGGTATTGGCTTATATGAATACGCATGATTCAAAACCTAAAGATTTGACTAGTTTTGGTAAAAAGGTAGAAAACCCTATACCTGATACTATTGCTTATAGTGGAAAAACACTTCAGTTAGAATTTTTATTGCAAGTGCCTGCAACAAATAGTATAAGTCCATTTGCTAGAATCAATAAAATTTCATCAATTCCTAATAGCCAAAGAAACTTTATTCATGATTTGAATGGGGTACTTTACGAATTAAAGGAAAATGGTTTAGAAACCGTTTTAGAGATAAAAAAATATTTTAAAAAATTTGTTTCTAAACCAGGTTTAGGTTCGGGTTTTGGGAGTTTTGCTTTTCATCCAGAATATGCAAAAAATGGATTGTTTTATACTTCTCATACAATAGTGCCAGATTCTACATTATCAGTAGATTTTAGTTTTCATGATAGTATTTCTAGGGATAGATCCATACGTTGGATCTTGACAGAATGGAAACATGATGATATTGAAAAGACCAAGTTTACTGGAACTAAAAGAGAATTATTGAGTGTAGATATGGTAACTCCAATTCATGGAATGCAAGAAATAACCTTTAATCCACTTTCAAAAAAAGGAGAAGAAGATTATGGTAAGTTATACATCAGCATTGGTGATGGAGGTTCGGTAGAGAGTAAACATATTAGTTTAACTCAAGATAAATCAAAAATATGGGGAAGTATTTTAAGAATTGATCCTTTAGGGAATAATAGTAAGAATAATCGATACGGAATTCCAGAAGAAAATCCTTTTGTGAATGAAAAAGATGCTCTAGGTGAGATATGGGCATTCGGATTTAGAAATCCGCATAAAATTACTTGGGATATCAAAAATGGAAATATGTTGGCTTCAGGAATTGGACAACATCAAATAGAGGAATTAAATCTTATAGAAAAAGGGAAGAATTACGGTTGGTCAAAACGAGAAGGAACATTTCGTATATTTACAGAAGCAGATATAAAAGATGTGTATCCTTTAGATATAAAAGAGAACGATAATTTCACTTATCCTGTAGCCCAATTTGATCATGATGAAGCTGTAGCTATTTCTGGAGGTTATGTTTATTATGGAGAAGCTATGCCTCAATTACAGGGTCAATATATTTTTGGGTCAATTACTGAAGGAAGAATTTTCATGTCGAATGCAAGAGATTTTCAATTAGGAAAGCAAACTCCTATTGAAGAATTACACATTGCATTAAAAGGGAATACCACAACATTAAGAATACTTACCAACAACAATAGAGTAGATTTTAGAATTGGACCAAACTCTAATGGAGAGCTATTTATATTTACCAAAGCAGATGGTAAAGTGTATAGGGTAATTGGGGTGAAATAAGTAACTTAATATACCCAAACCATTTAGGTTTTCGGGAGTTTTGGCGAAAGTTATTTTTTTCTTTAAAAAGGCAAAAAATTCAACCATAGCCTTTGTTACGGTTTTATTTTTTAACAGGGCGGAACGTTAAGAAAATACCCAGTGGGTATTTTTAGTGAACGAGCCATCTGGCGCATTGGCAAGGAAGAAAGAACGAGTCAAAAAACCGAAAAGTTGTGTGGTTTGGGTATACACTACAATTTACCCTTTTCAAGATAGAAACAGAAAGCTTTCAAGATTGATAATCACTTTACTTTTTTATATGTAAGTCCATTTGAGTAAATGGTATCGTGATTTTATTTTCAATAAACCTTCTATTAATAATTTTTCTAATATCACTTTTTATTTTTTCAATAAAGAAAACATTTCTACTGTAAAATAATATTTGAAAATTTAAAGAAGAAGTTCCAAAATCGATTAAACGACCTTCTAATAGATCACTTTCTAGAACTTCAGGATGTTCTAAAGCACTTTCTTCAAGTATCTTAATAACTAAATCTACATCGCTACCATAGGCAACACCAACATTTATTCTAAATAATGTTTTTTGTGTTTGGTGACTCCAATTAATTACTTTATTTGTAGTAATTAATGAGTTAGGAAGTATGATAATAATTTCACGTCTGTTCTTCCCCATTGATGTTCTCAATCCTATTTCTTGAATAATTACAATATCTCCATCTATCTCTAAGATGTCGCCTACTTTTACAGAATGTTCAAAAAGTAGAATAATACCCGATAAAACATCATTAAATGTTTGTTGTAATCCTAGACCAATTCCAACTAATAAAGCTGCCGAACCTGCTAATAGAAATGTAACTTTTACTCCTATCGTATCTAGCATTAGAGAAATGGAAATTATCCAAATTGCGTATTTTATAAGCTGAAATAAAGCAAATGAACTTCCCTTATCAAGTTTGTTAAGTTTTGTTTCATGAAATAAAGCTTTTCTAATTAACCATATTATTAGTTTGGTTATTAGATATATTATAAACAGACTTACCAATTTAAAAACCGTTAAAGAATGGTCTCCAAATTTGAATATTTCAAATTCTAATACTTCGTTTATTGTTTCCATTTAATTTATTGATACTAAGAGTGGTTAAAATTAAACATTTAAGAGTATATTAATTATTATTATGTTAAATTAAAAATGGTTTGTGGTAGAATAAAAGCCAAAAGCAAATTAGCTGAAAGCTATTTATTATTCATCCAATTTTTCACCTAAGTAAACTATTTTAAAACCTTTACTAATTTTGGTAGCATATCCAGAAGCTGAAATTATTTTTAAATCACCATTTTTTAAACGAGTAAATAAGGCAACAATATTATCATTTTCTAGTATTTTTGCAATTAATTTTTCATAATGTTCTGGTGATTGAATTTCTATTTCGTGAATTGTTGGAAATTTTCTAACAATTTCTGTGAGTTTAACAAAATCATCAGTATGAGAAAATAAACCTTCTTTTGGATTATTTCTAGGGTTATTTCGTTCTTGGGGAGTAATTAATCTAAAACTACCATGCTCTCCAAATTGTTCTTTAAATTTTGTAATACAATGACTATTAATTTTAGGGTTTGCAGTTAATGCCATTACATAGCCAATGTCACTTAGCTCAATATTGTTTTCTAATTCATCTGAAAAAACATCTTCATTAATTGCTTCTAGGCCAAGTTTGGTAGCTTCTTTAATATTGTCAGAATTAGAATCGACCAATACCACATGGCGATTATTTTGATTGAGATATTTTGCAATGATTCTAGAAAATCCTCCAGCTCCAACAATTAATACACCATTAGATTTTAGTAAGAAAACTTTTAGAATTTTTGCCATAAAACGTGCTGTTGTTGCATTTAATAAAACCGTACCCAATACAATCATAAATACCAAGGGTGTAATATATTCGGCACCTTCAACACCTTCTTTAGCTAATTTTAATCCGAATAAAGAGGCAATACCAGCAGCAACAATTCCTCGAGGACCTACCCAACTAATAAATAGCTTTTCATTAATATTTAGTGACGATTTACGTGTGCTTATAAACACACCTATCGGTCGAATGACAAAAACAATCAAAGCGAATAATAATAAGGTTTCCCATTTATAAATAAGATATAGTTCTTCCATATTAATATTTGCAGAAAGCAAGATAAAAAGAATAGAAATAAGTAGTACACTTAGAGATTCTTTAAAATACAATAGTTCTTTTAAATTATCAAGTTTGGAGTTTCCTAAAACCATTCCCATAACAACAACGGCTAATAAGCCTGATTCATGAGCAAAAATTTCAGATTCTACATACACTAATAAAACAGCCGATAATGAAACTACATTTAGTAAGTAATGAGGAATAAATTTTTTATTAACAACAAAAGCTAATGCATGAGCAAAGGTAAACCCGAAAGTTGTTCCAAAAAGAACGACCTTACCAAATTCTAATAAAGCTGTTTTTGTAAAATCACTACCACCACCTATACTAATAAATTCAAATACCAAGACAGCCACTAAAGCTCCAATAGGATCTATCAATATACCTTCCCATTTTAAGATTGTAGAAATATCTTTTTTTAGAGGGATATTTCTTAGAATTGGTGTAATTACAGTTGGTCCAGTTACAATGATTAATCCTGAAAATAAAAATGAAATCTGCCAACTCAGATTAAATATATAATAAACAGTTATGGCTGCTGCAAAAAAAGTAACCATGGCTCCTACAGTAACTAATTTTGTAATAACAGGACCCACATTTTTTAACTCACTTTGTTTAAGAGTCAATCAACCTTCAAAAAGAATAATACTAATAGATAAAGAAACAAAATGAAATAACCCATCTCCTGGAAATAACCCTTTTTCTCCATTCCAAAGAGGTTCTATCCACTTTGTACCATCTTTTGATAAAAATTCAGCTGTAAAAGGGCCGACTAACAAGCCAATTAGTATCAATGGTAATATTGCTGGAATTTTAAATTTCCACGCTACCCATTGTGCTAGTATTCCTAATATGATTATTCCTGCTAATTCTACCATAATTATTATTTAGTTACTTTTTTAACCTATTTTTTTGCAAGTTTACTAATTGTCATCCATTCTCTTATTGCTTCTCTAGAGTCTTTTGCAGGATAACCTAAAACAGATTTACCAGCAGGGACATCTTTCATAACTCCAGAGCCAGCACCAACAATTGCTCCCGAATGGAGAGTTAAGTGATCTTTAATAGATGCGCTTCCTCCAATAATAACACCATCACCAAGAGTTACTGATCCAGCCAAACCACTATGTCCTGCCATGATACATGAACGCCCCATGATAGAATTATGTCCAATTTGTACCAAATTATCTATTTTGCAACCATCACCAATTATGGTTGAACTAAATTTACCACGATCAACACAGGAATTGGCACCAATTTCAACAGCATTACCTATAATAACATTTCCTATTTGCGGAATTTTAACCAAGCCTTTACCGTCTTCACTAGGTCTGTAACCAAAACCATCGGCACCAATACTTACATTGATATGAAAAATACAATAGCTACCAATTTCACAGCGTTCACGGATTACCGTTCCCGACCAAACTATAGTACCATCACCTATTTTTGTTTCATCAAGAATGGTAACGTTTGGATATAATATAACTTCATTACCCAAAATTACATCTTTGCCTACATAGCATCCCGCACCAATTTTACAGTTTTTACCAATAACTGCTGATTTATGAACAACCGCAGTAGGGTGGGTGTCAACATCAAAATGAGGTGGGTCAAGTTCAAATAACTCTAATATTTTTGCCATAGATAAATCTGCATTTTTCACTTTGATTAAGGCACGATTTTTACCAGGTTCAATTTCAATATTATCATTAACGATTGCAACACTTGCTTTAGAGGTTTTCCATTGCTTACTATATCTTGAACTTCCAATAAAAGTGATGTGATTACTTTCTGCCTTATCTAATTTTTCAGGGCCAGTTATTTGTTGATTGGTGTTTCCTACCAGTTTTCCTTTTAAAATGGTACTAATTTCTTGAATTGTAAATGATTTCATGGTTTTTAGTTGATATTAAAGTTTTGAAATGAACAGATGTAAAATTATAAAAAAATAAGGAGAACATTTAATTCATTACCAAATAAGGTTTTTTTTATTTTTTGCCAAATAAAAATTTCTATTTTTGTTGAATTATTTCTTAGCTGGCGAGCAAGTTCTTTTAATTTTGGATTATATGGTATTTTTTTTCATTTACACACCCCTAACCCCTCTCAAGAGGGGAACAGTTTCGTTTATTAGAAAACGATTAAAAGATTAACATAATTA